>CAZHUR010000040.1:3909-11235 GCA_964535395.1 uncultured Acidimicrobiales bacterium | reverse complement strand
GCATTGGGCGGCGGCTGCGAACTGGCGTTGGCGTGCGACTTCCGCATTGCGACGCCCGAATCGATCTTCGGCCAGCCCGAACCGGGTCTCGGAATCATCGCCGGCGCGGGAGCCAACTGGCGACTGCGCCAACTCATTGGTCTGCCCGCGGCACGACGGCTCCTCCTCCTCGGTGAGAAGCTCGACGCCAGCCAAGCTCTCGAACTCGGCTTGGTCGACGAGGTTCTTTCTCGCGACCAGCTCATGGCACGGGCAGCCGAGATGTCATCGCGCATCGCACGCAACTCGTGGCGCGCAATCGAATTGACCAAGCTCGCGCTTCGTCAGAACGAACCGTCCACGACTTCACTCGATATCGCAGCCCAGGCGCTGCTCTTCGAGAGCGAAGAGAAGTATGAACGAATGACCACATTCCTTGATCGAAAGGGCTCGGGCACATGACCAACCACGAAACCATCGGCTACGAGCCGATCGAAACCGCCAGCGTCGACGAACTTCGGACGTTGCAACTCGATCGCCTGAAGTCAACGCTTCAACACAGCTACGACAATGTTTCTCACTACCGCGGATCCTTCGACAGCGCTGGCATTCAACCAGGCGACTTGGTCTCGCTCGACGACCTGGAATCTTTTCCGTTACTCACAAAGCAGGACCTCCGCCAGTACTACCCCTTTGGGATGTTCGCGGTGCCCATGGATCAGGTAACGCGACTGCATGCCTCGTCTGGAACTACTGGCCAACCAACGGTGGTTGCATACACGAGCAACGACATCGCGACGTGGGCGACGCTTATGGCACGGTCGATCTATGCCGCGGGCGGACGTCCGGGAAACATTGCACACGTCGCGTATGGTTATGGACTCTTCACCGGCGGACTCGGTGCCCACTACGGGGCTGAGGCTCTCGGCTGCACCGTCGTCCCGGTGTCTGGCGGCCAGACCGCAAAACAGGTACAGCTCATAAACGACTTCAAGCCACGCATCATCCTCGTCACCCCGTCGTATTGCCTCAACCTGATCGACGAGATGGAACGCGTCGGCCTCGACCCTGCCGCTAGCTCGCTCGAGGTCGGGATCTTTGGCGCCGAACCATGGAGCGACGGACTCCGAGAAGAGATCGAAGCTCGGCTCGGCCTCGATGCGCTCGACATTTACGGTCTGTCTGAAGTAATCGGCCCGGGCGTCGCTCAAGAGTGCGTCGAAACCAAAGACGGTTTGACCGTTTGGGAGGATCACTTTTACCCAGAGATCATCGACCCCACTTCGGGCGAGGTTCTTCCAGAGGGAGAGTTCGGAGAGCTGGTTCTCACATCACTGACCAAAGAAGCGTTCCCCGTTATTCGATATCGCACACGAGACCTGACCCGACTACTTCCGGGCACCGCCCGCACAATGCGCCGGATGGAGCGGATCTCTGGCCGCTCTGACGACATGATGATCATCCGCGGAGTAAACGTGTTCCCGTCCCAAGTAGAGGCAGCGATCCTCGACATCGAGGGTCTCAGCCCTCACTTCATGCTGACCGTCTCCCAGGACGGCAACATGAAGTCGCTTGCGATCGAGGTCGAACCCGACCCATCGAGTGCAACAGACCCTTCAGCTTTAGCCGATCGGTTGCAGGCCCACGTCAAGGAGACGATCGGGGTACGCGCCGCTGTCTCTGTGGTAGCCCCCAACCAACTACCCCGTTCCCAGGGGAAAGCGGCCAGGGTCAACGATCTAACCAAAGATGTCTAAGACCTATCAATCGACCCTCGAGTCGTGGGTAGCTGAGCCGAAAAACACTGCCCGATCCGTACTCGCCACAATCTTTGGTGACTCCATTGCTCCGGTCGGAGGGAGCATCTGGCTTGGCCAGCTCTTCACGTTGACCAACGTGTTTGGCTTCTCGCCCCGGTTAGTTCGCACATCGCTCTACCGGCTTACAGGCGAGGGATGGTGCTTAAACGAACGGGTTGGACGTCAAAGTCGCTACTACTTGACCGAGCTCGCCACCCGAGAAACCGATCAGGCTGAGCAACGCATCTACCACGCTCCCGATCCGCTCTGGTCAGGCGAGTGGGTGGCTGCGTTTATCAGGTCGCCGTCGTTGCCTGACGATGTTGCTCAGCGTGTAGCCCAACGACTCGGCTGGCAAGGATTCCTGCCACTGCGCAACGACATGCTCGTCTCGCCTACAGCGACGATGGAACAGACCCAAGACGTCTGCAACCGTGCGTCCCCAGACCATCGAGTCCCGCTCGCGACCATGACCTTTCCAGAACTTGAACAACTAGTGGCCGATGACTTTTTCGCCGAGGCGCTGTCGATCGAACACCGCGGAAAGGCCTACGACGAGTTCGTTGCCCTCTACGAGTCGATCGATGCAAAAAAAGCTACGAACGATCCCGAGTCCGCCTTCGGAATCCGAACGATGCTCGTGCACGACCTACGTCGAATCCGCCTGAGCGGACCGGACCTTCCCACCCAACTGCTGCCCGATGAGTGGCCGGGACTTCGGGCTTTCGAGGTCGCTCGGTCGCTGTACCCAGTCCTTTCGAAGGCGGTGAACCCCTGGCTTTCTTCGGTCCTTGAACTCGAATATCCCGTCAAGATAGGAACGCGATTCGAGTAGTTGACAAATCGTCGCTTAAGTCAGGTCTTAAAAGTCCGAAAACACTTTTAGAGCAAGCTTCGGGGGCTGCATCGGAATACAGCCCCTTTGCTCTTGGCGGGATTCACGGGAAGGTTGGATCTCAGAGTGAGTGAAGTTGATTACGAGGCTGCATACCTCGAAACTATTAAGGACCCCTCGATCTATCGGGATGACCTCATTGAGAGTGCATCCACGATTCTGCGAGCATGCGCGATGACGTTGGCGGTCTCACGTGCGAGCCTGTGGCTCATGTCGGAAGATTGCACAGGCATGAACTGCGTCGCCCTCTACGATTCGGAGACCGGCACGTTCGAGAGCGGTGCCGTTCTCAGTGAGGAGCTGTTTCCGAAGTACTTCGATGCGCTGTATAAGGGCAGGGTCCTAGACGCCGTAGACGCGTTTACCGATCCGCGCACGAACGAGCTGACCGATAGCTACCTGCAGGTCTTAGACGTTCGCTCGCTGCTCGATGCAACACTTCGTAACGTCCACAACGGTGAGCTTGAAGGTGTCTTGTGCACAGAGATGGTCGGCGCGAAGCGCGACTGGACTGCCGACGAAAAGATGTACGTTGCCTCCATGTCAGACTTGCTTTCTCAGCGACTTCTGACGAGCGAGTTAGCACGAACTGCCCAGAACTACCGGGCGCTCTACGAGAGCAGTTCGGAGGGCGTGATGGTCTTTGGCGAAGGCGTGTTCCGGGACGTCAACCCAGCGGGTTGCAGGATCTTTGGAGCGTCAGACGCAAATGAACTCATAGGACTTCAGCCAAGCGCGCTGTCACCGGAGTTTCAACCCGATGGTCGCCATTCGGCGCAAACATCAGCAGCGTTCGTCGAAGCCTGCCTCGCAGGAAAACCACAGACCTTCGAATGGGTTCACCTCCGCCTAGATGGAACCCCTTTCGATGTAGAGATCACGCTTAACACGGTTCGGTTCTCAGGCGAAGACACGCTCTTCGCTCACGTGCGCGACATCACCGAAAAGAAAGATGCTGAACGCCGAGCTCTACTCGCTCGCCAAGAACTCGAGCATCGAGCAAGTCACGACTCGCTCACGGGCCTACTCAACCGTGAGCAGCTCCATCAACACGTCGAAGAGATGATCGGAATACACGGTCAGTCAGGCCACCAAGTTGGCCTTCTGCTGCTCGACCTCAACCACTTCAAAGAGATCAACGACACGCTAGGCCACGCCGCCGGCGACAAGGTTCTCGTGGGGCTTGCCGAATTACTAAAGGAGCGAGTCGGTTTGCTCAACGGCACACTCTTTCGCCTCGGAGGCGACGAGTTCGTTGCGGTCTTCGACTCACAGACCTGCCGAAAACCTTTCGATGACTTAACCAATGAGATTCACGAGTGTCTTCGAGCGTCGGTGGAAGTCGACGGAGTTTCGTTCGAGTTAGGCGCCAGCATCGGCGCTGCTTCGTTCCCAGATCACGGCTCGGACAGCCACGAACTCCTCCGCTGCGCTGACGTGGCCATGTATCACAGAAAGAACACAGATGGAGCCTCGCCGTGGTACTGCCCGGAGAACGACACCAATGACCGTCGCCGCCTATCGATGGTGACCGAACTGAAACAAGCAATGCGCGATAACGAACTCGTCTTACACTTCCAGCCCCGGATCAACATCAAGACCGGTGCCGTGACGGGCTGCGAGGCACTCGTGCGGTGGCAGCACCCCGAGCTTGGTTTGCTAGGACCGTGTGAATTCCTGCCCGTCGCTGAGATGAGTGAACTCATTCACCCACTCGCGCAATGTGTGCTCGAGAAGGCCTTCCTACAAATCAATAACCTGAGAGAGCTGGGATACCACGTTCCTGTAGCGGTCAATCTCTCGGCGCGAAATCTGCCCGACACAAGCTTGTTCGATCTCATAGAAACTCGCCTTGAGGAGGAGGGCATTAGTCCGTCGCTTCTTGAGATCGAGATCACGGAGAGCGCGCTCATCGACAATCCGCAGCGGTCGCTGATAAACCTGCAACGGCTCGAACATCTTGGTGTATCAATCGCCATCGATGACTTTGGCACCGGCTACTCGTCATTGAGCTTGCTCAAGCAGTTGCCTCTCGACACCTTGAAGATCGACCGAAGCTTCGTGAACGACATGCTCACCAGCAGCCCCGACCGAGTCATCGTTAACTCGACAGTGAGCCTCGCGCACAACTTTTCGGCCAAGGTCGTCGCCGAGGGAGTCGAGAATCAAAAGACCCTCGATGCTCTGCGAGCCCTGAACTGCGAAGAGGCACAGGGCTTCTTCATTGCACGGCCAATGCCCGCCCGGGCGTTGGAAGAGTGGATCTACAATCGGACCGACCAACACTGGGCCGACCAGCACTGGGCCGACCAACAACGTGCTGCGTAGCTTCTGTGCATCGCGAGATCTAAGACACCACGAGCGGGTTCACCGTTCGGTCGATGTTTCGAGTATGAAAAGATGGTGGCTCCATACCTTCTTCTCGATGTCGGTGGCGTTCTATCTCCGTACGGGTTAACGCCTCCTTCGGACTTCTCTGAGCGCGAGATCGGCGGCATTTGGGTGGTGTGGACCGACAGTCATGCTGGTCGAATCGAGCGACTGGCTGAGAGCTTCGAGTTGGTGTGGGCAACGACGTGGGAGCACTACGCAAACCAGGCGCTATGCCCGGCCCTTGGAATTAACCCACTCCCCTACATCCGTTTTGTCCGCGGCCAGACCGAAACGCGGAAGCTGGACAGCGTGCGAGAGTTCGTGGGCGACCGACCAGCCGCGTGGATCGATGACGATCTCTACGATGACGCTCACTCGTGGGCGAGGCTGCGCAACGAAACAACGCCCACCCTTCTCGTGCAGACCACCCCATCGATTGGCTTCACCGACGAACACGTCGACGAGCTGCTCGCGTTCGCCAGCAGCTGCGAATGCTCTTAGCTGTCCTTCGGTTGGAAGAAGACCGGAATCAGCGCCTCGACGCAGGCGCCGATTATCGACTCATCGAAGTCGCCGTTTGGCGACGGCCCAACCGATGCCACGAAGTCGAACTCCGGTGAAAGAAGTTTTCGGAGGGTGAACCCCTCCATAAACGTGGCTAGGGCGACGGCGAAGTACTCATAGGCGTCCTCGCCTAGGCTCGGCTTTGGCTCCACGCCGAGCAGCTCGCTCATCGGCCTATACAGATCTTCGACTCGTTGGCGGCGGTTTCGTTCGTCGCTGGAACGGACCCATTCGAACAACTCGGGGTCGCGTTCATCTTGCTGTTGGGATGCCATCGCGAAACGCATTGCCATGTCGGTGGAGATGAAGTCGCCGTCTCCAGCGTGATATCGCCGGAGACCCTCTAAAAAGGCTGCGTTGCAGGCCGCGTGAATTGCTTGCGACAGGTTGTCCGGATCTTCACTCAAGACCTCACCGATTGCGTCGTTGGCCGCTGTGGAAAAGATACTTCCGTCAGTTTCTTCGAGCCACCGTTCGAGCACAGCGCGTTGAAAGGTCTCTTGGGGAGTGAAGCGATCGTCGATTGCCCATGCTGCATGACTAGACGAACGTGCAATGTCCTTTTCGATGCATGCGGATTCGAGGGTCAGTTCATCGACACCGATCTCTATGCCGTACTTCTGAAGCATGGCAAGGCCAGACTCCAACATCAACTCCCGAGTCTCCTCGGCAGACCGCCTCGCTCTCGCCATGGTCCAAGTCTAGACATCTAGAACGGAAGCTGACGATAAAACGAAACAAGGCGTGGTAAGAATCCCGCCGATCCTTACCACCGCCTCGTTTCAGTGCTGTTACCAACACATCTGGACACTAGGCCCAGAACTCATAGTGACACACTGAGGGTGGCCTTTCAAGTCCTTTTTCGGAACTTTCGTCACTGTTTGTGTAACCAAACTGCGGTATCGGCTTCAAGACGATTCGAGTCACCGCTAGCACCATCCGAGGACCCTGGCGCAGACGAAAGCAGGACCTCACCCTCGGGCATGTCTATTGCCTCGGGACCCATATTCGCCACGACGAGCACACTCCCCCGTTGGTAGGCCAGCACATCATTGCCCATGTCCACCGGTTCGAAGCTTTGATCGGCCACGAGTAACTCGTTGCGGACCGATGTGGCACGGCGGTAGAGCGAGAGCATCGAATCTGGGTCATCAGCCTGAGAGGCAGCGTTGAGTGGACCAAATCTCTCTGGTTGAGGAAGCCATGAGCCGCCAGCACCGAAACCGAAGCTCTCCCCCGTTGGCTGCCAAGGAAGCGGTACTCGAGCGCCGTCGCGACCCTTCTCGGTCTTTCCTGAGCGCAGCCACGTGGGGTCGTCGAGCACCTCTTCGGGCAAGTCCCAAACTTCGGGAAGGCCCAGTTCCTCACCTTGGTACACATAGGTGGAACCAGGCAGTGACATCGTGATCAAACAGGCCGCCCTCGCACGCGTGTTACCGCGTCCCACGTCGAGTGCTTCCACCGGGCCTGTAACGGGCCACTTCCGCCATTTGACGCCGGCGTCGAGTCCGTAGCGCGTAGCGTGACGCATCACATCGTGGTTCGACAGAACCCATGTCGATGCAGCGCCCACGTCTTCTGCTGCACGAACCGATCGCTCGATGATGTCCGCGAACTCCGATGCCTTCCACTCAGCGGAGAGCAGGTCGAAGTTAAAGGACTGCTGATACTCGTCTTCGCGGAGATAGAGCGGCAAACGCTCGGGAGGGACCCACG
>CAZHUR010000040.1:0-3809 GCA_964535395.1 uncultured Acidimicrobiales bacterium | reverse complement strand
TGCTGATACTCGTCTTCGCGGAGATAGAGCGGCAAACGCTCGGGAGGGACCCACGCCTCGGCAACCATCATTCGGTTGTCGTACGAGTCGAGGATCTTGCGCCACCGCCTGTTGATTTCGTGCACGCCGTCCCGGTCCCAAAACGGATGGTTCTCGGTCACCTCGACCTCGAGGATCGCTACGGTACGTCCAACATCTGGGAAGTCTTGGTCCTTGACCATGCCGTGGGCCACGTCGATACGGAAGCCGTCGATTCCACGGTCGAGCCAGAAGCGGAACACACTGTCGAACTCGGCGCGAACCTCTTCGTTCTCCCAGTTGAGATCCGGTTGAGAGACATCGAAGAGGTGCAAGTACCACGTGCCGTCGCCAACCGGCTCCCACGTAGAACCGCCAAACACCGAGGTCCAGTCCGTTGGTGGCACCTCAGCGTCATTCCCCTTGCCCTCTTTGAAGATGTAGCGATCTCGCGCAGCGCTCCCTGGCTCGGAAGCGAGTGCCTCCTGGAACCACACATGATCGGTTGAGGTGTGGTTGGGAACCAGGTCGGCAATGATCTTGATCCCAAGCTCGTGAGCCTCCGAGATCAGCATCTCTACCTCTTCAACGGTTCCGAAGCGCTCGTCGATTCGTCGGTAGTCGGCAACGTCGTAGCCTCCGTCGCGCAGCGGTGATGCGTACCAGGGATTGATCCATAGCGCGTCGACGCCCAATTCGTTCAGGTAGCCGAGTCGGTCGCGCAGTCCGGAGATGTCGCCAGTCCCGTCACCGTTCCCGTCTGCAAACGATCGAACGTATACCTGGTACACAACACCGGTTCTCCACCACTGTTCGGTTACCTGTGAGTTCGACATGGTTCTCCTATGAAGGTTCAGGGAATCTGGGCACCGACCTATGCAAGACTCGGCTATGGACGAATTCTTGCAGGATGCCATTAATGAAGCGAAAGCCGGGTGGGCCCAAGGCGGCATCCCAATCGGCAGCGTGATCGTACACGATGGAAAGGTCATTGGACGGGGCCACAACAAACGCGTCCAACAAGGCAGTCCCACTCTTCACGGCGAGATGGACGCCCTCGAGAACGCTGGCCGTCTGCCCGCTTCGGTATACCAAGAGTCGACCATCTACACGACGCTTTCACCGTGTTCGATGTGCAGCGGGGCGATCCTGCTCTACGGCATTCCGCGCGTGATCGTTGGAGAGAACCGCACGTTTATGGGCGAGGAAGAACTCTTGCGAAGCCGGGGCGTCGAAGTCACCGTCGTTGACGACCCGCAGTGCGTGGCCCTCATGGAACGCATGATCGAAGAACGCCCAGAACTCTGGAACGAAGACATTGGGGTCTAGCCAATGGGTTACGAAGTGACGGCTTGGTGGCGCTCTCGAACCTGGGTTGGATAGTGAGCCCGAGCAAACTCAGGATCCTTCGACAACGCTAGATCGAGTAGCTCCATCCGGTCTGGTGTCTGCTTCCAAGGAACCGGCACATAGATCGGCAGGTTGAACACCCTAAGTCGGTCGAGTCCACTGTAGATCTTGCGTTGGTACTCGGCCCGTGTGTCCCAGTCCCAGTGCGCTGGCCCAAAGCCTGTACCGGGGTCGAGATAGCAGCGTTCACGAATGCCGTACGCATCCATGTCTCTAAGGCGTTCCTCGAACCACGAGATCATGACCTCGACCGGATCACCCTCGACGTGTTTGAGGTGTCGTGGATCTGGACCGAGCATGAAGGGGAGCACAACATCGCATTCTCGCTCAGCTGCGAACTTGAGCATCGCTGGGTCTTGCAGGGCGTCGGCGGCGTTGAGCACCGAAGCCCCAGCGTCGAAGGCGAGCCGGGCGGTCTCAACTTGCCAGGTATCGACCGAGATCTTGACACCCAGCTCGGCGATTGCCCGAAGGGGGCCGCCTAAGATCTCCCATTCTTCGGCAGGGGTGACCATTGCGGCGTCACCGTGGCTTGCTTGGCCACCTAGATCGAGATGGTCTGCGCCAGCGTCGAGAAGCTTTTGCCCGTACGCGCGAGCTTCGTCGGGTGTGCCGACCACCGAGAAGTCGGCAAGAGAATCAGATGATGCGTTTATGACCCCAAAAATTTCCACTACTTGAACGTACTTTTCCAGACGGCTCTTCCGATGTCGAACTGGGCGTGCCTACGCCCGAGACCCGTCCCACCCAATTGCGCTCGCCACGACTTTGCGAACTCCAATCGGATCTTCGATGGGCATCATATGGCCGATCTCGCTCAGGTGAACAACCGTCTTGTTCTCGACGGCGGCCACAAGGTCCACGCTCTTTTTGACCGGCGTCATCTTGTCCTCGCTGCCGAGGATAAAGGTCACCGGTGCCTGGACCCGCTCCCCGGCCGCCACAGCACCCGAGTACTCGTTGCAGGCCACCATGTCGTGGCCGAGGGCGTTGATCGGTGACGTGTCGATGAGCGCCGTGCAGGCTCCTACAAGCCAGGTACCCGGCGACTGGTGACCGCCGCGGTGGGCACGATTGCCAATGCCCCACGAGGTCATCAAGCGGCTTGCGTGTTCGATGTCGTCGTAACTGCTACTCAACAGCTCCGGGTGAACCGGCATATCTGCGGCCGTGCCGATAAGCACCACCGATTGAGCACTGGTGGGGTCTTGGGCAGCCGCTTCGAGAGCGACGAAGGTTCCGAGCGAGAACCCGACGATATGGGCGGGTGCCATGTCGAGCTCGTGGATGACCGCTGCGGTCCACTCCCCCATTTCTTCGATGGCCGTGAGTGGCTCACCACCACTCGCGCCGTGCCCTGGCAGGTCGAGTGCTGCAACGCGAAACCCGTGGTGAGCAAACCAACGGCTCTGCATCTGCCAGGTTGTGCGATCCATACCGGAACCGTGGATGAACACCACACCGGGAAGTTCGGGGTCGTGGATCTTTCCTCCGGTTGCGATGCGAACATTCTCTCCGCGAAACGTGATGTCCATAGCTCCCCCTCTACCGTTGTGAGGCCCGAAGGGCCCGTGCCAGGTCTGCGGTGATGTCGCCCGGGTCTTCCAACCCGACCGACAGCCGAACGAGGTCTTCGCCCACGCCGGCGACCTCGAGCGCTTCTGCCGACATTTGCTGATGGGTGGTCGACGCTGGATGCACGACGAGAGTTCGGGCATCGCCAACATTTGCGAGATGCGATGCCAGTTTCACCGACTCGATGAACGTGCGACCAGCCTCACGCCCACCCTTGATGCCGAAGCTCAGAATCGCTCCGGCTCCCTTTGGATACAAGCGTTGAGCGAGCTCGTGGTCGGGGTGATCGGGTGCTGTTGGATGCGACACCCAGCTCACTGCCTCGTGATTGGTCAACATCTCGATGACCGCTTTTGCGTTAGAGACGTGCTTGTCCATGCGCAGCGACAGGGTCTCGATGCCCTGGAGGATCTGAAAGGCGTTCATTGGGCTGATCGTGGCACCGAAGTCTCGAAGGCCCTCGGCTCGAGCTCGGGTGATGAAGGCAGCTGGACCAAACTCTTCAGCGAATGCAAGCCCGTGGTAGCCGTCGTAGGGCTCGGTCATCGTGGGGAACTTGCCGCTGGCCTCCCAGTCGAAGTGTCCGCCGTCGACGAGCACTCCGCCCAGCGCGACGCCGTGGCCCCCCATGAACTTGGTGACCGAATGCATCACGATGTCGGCACCGTAGTCGAACGGCTTGATCAGATAGGGCGTTGCAAACGTGGAGTCGACCATGAGCGGCAGGCCGTTTCGGTGTGCGACGTCGGCTATTACCTCGATGTCCATCACTTCGATGCCGGGGTTGCCGAGCGTCTCTCCATAAA
>CAZHUR010000039.1:0-11847 GCA_964535395.1 uncultured Acidimicrobiales bacterium | reverse complement strand
ATCGAATACGTAAGGACCGGGGTCCGGACCGATGTGGCCAGCGAGGGGCTCCCAATTGCTGAGTATCTCGATCAGCATGCTCGCCTTGACGTACTCGGTCAGGCTGTCGGCAATCTTCAGCTCTTGGCTCCACTCGATGTTGTAACCAATGGTCTGCATGTCGATGCACGGTCGCTGGATCTCGAGTTCGTCGAGGATCTGAACCGTCTTTAGCTCGAACAGGCGCGAGCCGCCGAGCCAGCTGAGCACGATGTTTTGGGCTAGCTGGCTGTGAGGGCCAGCGGCGGGACCGACCGGCGATGCACACGGCCGTCGAAGAAACTCAAAACTCAAGTCGACGTCTGCGTCGGGCGACCAGATTCGCGCGGTCGGTAGATCGAAGATCTTGTTGCGCGTTTCCCACTCGTGAGCAATACGTTCGAGAAGTTGGCCAAGGCCCATCGGGGTGAGTGGCGCGGTAGCACCATGCGGGGTGTGCCCTGGGTGGCTCCGAATCGAGTCTTGCGTCATGGCTGCAGACCCTAGCTGCTCTTGGCGAATGACTCGTTGGTCAAAGCGAGCATCGCATGCAGCAACACATTGGAACCCGCTAGAAGATCTTCTGACGAGGTGTACTCGGCCGGGTTATGGCTGAGACCGTTGACGCTGGGGGTAAAGACCATTGCCGTCGGGCACACTCGGGCCAACATCTGCGCGTCATGGCCAGCTCCAGACGGCATCCGGCGCACCGAGTGGCCGAGCGTCTTTGCCGAACGCTCGACGACATCGACCACGGCGGGGTCGAAGATGACCGGTTCGAACCGAGCGAGCGAGCGGGTCTCGAACGTGCAGCCTTCTGCCGTTGCCGTTGCTTCGAGAAACTCGGCGAAGCGCCGCTCGCTCTCCTGAAGTATTTGCTCGTCGGTGTTGCGAAGGTCGACAGTAAACGTAGCCTTCGCCGCAACCACGTTGACGAGGTTTGGGTGTAGCTCGACACGACCCACGGTGGCCACTTGCGGGTCTCCCAAGTCGAGTGCCAGCTCGCGAGCGAACGTAGCGCACGCTGCTGCGACAAAGCCGGGATCCTTGCGAAGCCCCATCGGCGTAGTACCAGCGTGGTTGGATTGGCCGACCACTTCGACCTCGGTCCAGCTGATGCCCTGGACGCTCTCGACAGCACCGATCGTGACACCTTCGATTTCGAGCACTGGCCCCTGCTCGATGTGCAACTCCACGAATGCATGAGGCACGAGGCCAGGGATCGGCGAAGGCCCGTTGTATCCGATGCGCTCCAACTCGTCGCCGACGATCGCTCCATCGATGCCAACGATGTCGAGCGCTTCTTCGAGGGCCATCCCACCGACATAGACCAAGCTGCCCAACATGTCGGGAGCGAAGCGAGCGCCCTCTTCGTCGGTGAAGATGCCAACGGCGAGCGGGCGGGCGAGTTCGATGCCTGCAGTCTGCACCGTTTCAATGACTTCGAGCCCGGCGAGCACACCGAGGTTACCGTCGTATCGACCGCCGGTGCGAACAGTGTCTATGTGGGAGCCGCACATAACCGGCGCTCCCTCGCCAGGCATTGTTGCAATCACGTTGCCGATGCCGTCGATCGTAACGTCGAGACCCAGATCCTTCATCCACGTAACCACGAGGTTGCGGCCGTCGCGGTCCTCATCTGTGAGGGCCAACCGTGAACTCCCTTCAGTGCCTTCGATCGCCCCGATCGCCGCCAATTCGCCAAGCCGACCCTGGAGGCGGTCAATGTCGATCGACAGGTCGGGTCGGTTACTCGGGTTGGTCATCGAAGGCTCCTTGAACGCACCGGACAATATGAACCGCACGTTAACAACTTGCCAAATCGCCTGCGCGTCCAATAGGAAGTGCTGAACGGTGCGTTGCTGCAGTGGCAGCTGATCGACAAAAGAGGGGCGGTTACGTCAGGGCATGGACGTGACAAGGGTCGAAATTCTCTCCGATCCGGGCGATGCCTCGGATGTGGATCTTCTTCGATGAAACGGCTCACCGGTGCGGTAGTTCCGCTCGGAGCGGCCAGTCTCGCCTTCCTTCTCGGCGCGCTCATGATCCTGTCGCTCGGAGCATCTCCGCTCGATGGCCTTGCCGCCATGCTCGACGGGGCGTTCGGCACCGGCGATCGAGTCGCCGCAACCGCTGTTCGAGCAACTCCGTTGCTGCTCGTTGGCGCTGGAATCACGATCGCGTTCCGGGCCAGCGTGATCAACATTGGCGGCGAGGGCCAGATCATCGCTGGCGCCCTTTTGTCGACCTCCCTAGCGCTGGCCATCCCCGACACGCCTCGCATCTTGTTGATTCCACTGGTGATCCTGGCCGGTTTCATCGGCGGTGGCATTTGGGGAGCGATCCCAGGTGTGTTGAAGGCCTACGCTTCGGTGAACGAAATACTGAGCACCGTGATGTTGAACATCGTGGCGATTCAGCTGATGAACTTCTTGCTTCGCGGGCCCCTGATCGACCCGGTCGAAGTGGGCACCAGCCGTATCCCCCAAACGCAGCGTCTCACCGACAACGCTGCCTTCCCAACCCTGGTAGAAGGCAGTCGACTACACCTCGGTGTCCCACTCGCAGTACTCGCTGCACTGATCGTGTACCTGATCTTGTTCCGCACGCCCTTCGGTTTCCGGCTCCGTGCGGTTGGCCACAATCCCGATGCTGCGCGCTCGGCAGGGATCTCGGTCGAGAAGAACATCGTGAGTGCACTATCGCTTAGTGGAGCGCTTTCGGGCTTAGCTGGCGTGGTGCTCGTGTTCGGTAGCGAAAGCCTGCGCCTCGTCACCGATGGTGGTTCCGCGGGCTTTACCGGCTCGGCTGGCTTCAACGGCATCGTCACCGCCCTGTTCGGTGGACTTCATCCGCTGTGGACCATCCCGAGTTCGTTCCTGTTTGGATCGCTGCTGACCGGTGCCACCGAACTTCAGCGAGAACTACAGATCCCGAACGCCCTCGCCATTGCGCTCAACGGGCTGATCGTGCTCTTCGTGGTGAGCAGCGATCGGGTACGTGGTTGGCTCGACCAGCGCCTCGATCGTTCGATGAAGGTCAGCGCAGGGAAGACGGGGGGCACAGAGTGAGCGACTTTTTCACCGTCTCGGTCATCTTTGCGACCCTCTCAACCTCGATCCGCTTTGCAGTCCCGTACCTATTTGCCGCTCTCGGCGAAACGGTCGGCCAGCGAAGCGGCGTGCTCAACCTCGGTGTCGACGGCATCATGCTGCTCGGCGGATTCGGCGCCTATTACGCCGTGCTCGAAACCGACAGTCACCTTCTAGGCATCGCCGCCGGACTCGGCGTTGGGCTGTTCATGGGTATCGTCTACGCCTTTGTCACGGTGTTCCTCCATGCAAAACAGGGCATTAGCGGCATCGGAATCTTCTTGTTTGGGTTGGGATTCAGCGACCTGTTGTTCCAAGAACTGGTCGGAACTCCGCTGCCGATTCGCCCGCTCCCCCGCCTCGACCAACTTCCCGCCGTAGGGGCCATCTTCGAACCTCTCGTCGAACTTCCTGTCGTGGGTCCGGTCATCTTCGACCACGACCTGTTGACCTACCTTGCCTTCGTACTAGTACCGGTCATCACGTGGCTCATGCGAAAGACGACCTTTGGCATGAACGTTCGCGCAGTGGGCGAAAACCCTCAAGCGGCCGACAGCCTCGGCGTTTCGGTTGCGCGGACTCGATTTGTTTCCATCCTGATCGGCAGCACCCTCGCTGGCCTGGCGGGAGCAACGCTGTCGATGCAACTTGCGATCTTCCAACAGAACCTCACGAATGGCATTGGATTTATCGCCGTTGCGCTCGTGTACTTCGGTGCCTGGCGTCCCCGCTGGGTTATGGCCGGAGCGCTGCTCTACGGCGTTGTAACCGCCACGCGAATCCGCTGGCAGTCGCTCGGGATCATCCCCCAAGGCGCGAGCGACGTGGCTGCAATGGCACCTGCGATCATCACAATCCTTGCCCTAGTTTTGCTCGCAAGCCGAGTTCGCGGACCCGCCGCGCTGACCCGCCCGTTCACCAGACACTGATCCAACTACAACTCAAAACAAACAACTACCAACACAACACACATCCCTGGAGGGGAACAATGAAAGCCACCAAACTACTGAAGCTCATAGGAGCATTATTTGCCTTTGCACTGATCGCAGCAGCCTGCGGCAGCACAGCGACCGACGTGATCGACGAGGCGACCGACTCCGAGGACGATGGCGAAGAAAGCGCTGAGGCGAGTACCGACCTCAGTATCGCCGTCGTTGCACCAAGTGCCTCTGACGATGTTGCCTTCACCCAGTCGATGATCGACTCACTCGACCGTCTCGGCGTCGAGCCACAGGTCACCGACGGCACATTCGTCGTCGAAGAGGCCGCAGCGGCACTTCGTGCGTTCGCCGAAGACGGCACCAATGTGGTCATCGCACACGGCACTCAGTACGGCGGCTCGCTCGAGGAGATCGCTCCCGACTTCCCGGAGACCTCCTTCATCTGGGGAACCGCAACCGACAACCTCGGCCTCGACAACGTGTTTGCCTACAACCCGGCAGCTGACCAAGGTGGATACGTCCTTGGACTTATCGCGGGCAACCTCGTCGAAGGTGCCGATATTGGTATTGTCGGCCCGGTTGAGGCAGGCGATGCTGTTGCCTACATCAACGGCTTCGCGCTAGGTGCAGAGGCAGCCGGCTCGGCTAGCTCGATCGTGTACACCGGCTCGTTCAGTGACGTTGCTCTCGCGACAACCACCGCACAGGCCCACGTGGACAACGGTGTCTCAGCACTGACCGGAACCAGCCAATCAGCTGTGGGTGCGGTAAACATCGCAACCGCCAACGACCTGCCCTGGTTCGGCACACAGTCGAACACCGAACCATGGTCACAAGACCTGACCGTTGCATCGCAGGTGTACCGCTGGGACGTCGTCCTCGCCGAGATGTTCGCCCTGATCGAAGAAGGAACGCTCGGCGGCGAAGCGTTCGAGCTCACCCTCGAAAACGGCGGTCTGGTCATCGAATACAACGATGGCTTCGACCTGAGTAGCGACATCCGTGCAGCTGCCGACGAAGCAGTAGCGGCCATCATCGCCGGCGACATCGCCACGCAATACTTCTACCAGCTTCGCCGGTAGCGAAACTTCTACCAGCTTCGCCGGTAGCGAAACTTCCACCAGCTTCGCCGGTAGCGAAACTTCTACCGGCGGGCCAGGAGATCCCTGTCATGTCCCAGACTCCACTGCTCTCAATGCACAACATCACCAAGGCCTTCCCCGGAGTGCTCGCGAACGATGACGTGTCGTTCGACGTGCACAACGGCGAAGTGCACACGTTGTTGGGCGAGAATGGTGCGGGCAAGAGCACGCTCATGAAGATCCTCTTCGGGCTCTACCAGCCAGACGAGGGCGAGATCCGACTCAGGGGCGAGGTGGCTTCGATCACCTCGCCCACGAGTGCGATCGAGCACCGCGTGGGCATGGTCCATCAGCACTTCATGTTGGTCCCGACGCTCACCGTTGCAGAGAACGTCGCCCTCGGCCTCCCCTCCAGCCGGGGGTTCCGCACCGACCTCGACTCGGTGAGTGAGAGGATCCTCGAAATCAGCGATCAGTACGGGTTGTCGGTCGACCCCGACATCGAGATCTGGAAGCTCTCGGTCGGTGAACGCCAGCGCGTCGAGATCATTAAGGCCTTATATCGCGATGCCGAACTGCTCGTGCTCGACGAACCGACTGCTGTCCTCACCCCTCAGGAGGTTGACGATCTGTTCGCCATCCTGCGTCAGATGACCGCAAACGGGACGGGGATCATCTTCATCTCACACAAGCTGCACGAGGTCCTCGAGCTCAGCGATCGTATAACGGTGCTTCGCAACGGTGCGGTCACCGGCAGTACAACACCAGCTGAAACCGACCGCCAGCAGCTCGCGGAGATGATGGTTGGCCGGGAGGTAAAGCTGGCCCCCGATAAGCCCCACGTAGATCTTGGTCTCGTACGGCTGCAACTTCGCAACGTCTCGGTGAAGGGCGATCGGGGCACGACCGCAGTCGACCGAGTGAGCCTCGATGTGCATTCCGGAGAAATTGTCGGAATCGCCGGCGTCTCAGGGAACGGCCAACGCGAACTGGCCGAAACGATCGCTGGTCTGCGAGTTGCCGAGAGTGGCTCGGTCACAATCGACGATGCCGACCTGACCAAGGCAGGCCCCGCTCGCACCCGCGCAGCAGGCTTTGCCTACGTACCCGAAGAACGCATGAAAGACGGTGCTGTCGGAGAGTTTGAGGTCAGCGAGAACTTGCTGCTCATCAACCACGGCGACCCGAAGTTTCGAAAGGGGCCACTCTTTGACTTCAAGAAGATCGGTGATCACGCCCAGCGCCTGGTCGATCAGTTTTCGGTGAAGACTCCCACGCTCGACACTCCAACGAGCTCTCTGTCGGGCGGCAACATCCAAAAGCTGATCATGGCCAGGGAACTCGACTCATCTCCGAGCGTGATTCTCGCAGCCCAGCCAACTCGAGGCGTCGACATCGGAGCCGCCGAGTACATCCACTCTCAACTCATCGAGCAGCGGAACTCCGGTGTAGCGATCTTGATGATCAGCGAAGACCTCGACGAAGTCCTCGGCCTCGCCGACCGAATCGCGGTGATGTTCGAAGGCAGGATCGTCAAGATCGTCGACAGGGAGTCAGCGACGAAAGAGATCCTCGGCCTCGCAATGGCGGGGGCGTAGACCCGAGCTAGCTGTTGCAGTTGGCGAAGAACCCGTCAACGGCTGGTGTGACCATCTCTTCACCTTCGATACCCAGCATGGTGTTGACCTCACCATGGTCATAGGGGCTCACATCGGCAACGGTTGCAACGGCACCGGCGGCATTGAGGGTCGCCGCTAGACGTTCTGAGCTTTCGATGCGTTCGTCTCGCCCGCGGGTCACGATGAGGAAGTCGGGTGTGTTCTCATCGGCGTGCTCCTCAGCTTGGAGGGTTGGCGATCCGTCGACCAGCGCGAATTGTCCCGGGAACGAAAGCTCGATGATGTCAACCTCCCACGGTGGAGGGTCGGTCAGGTCGTGGGTGACCGAGTCGAGGCTCACGACGCACGCCACGTCAGAAAGCGACCGACCGTGCTCTTCGAGCAGCGCCGGGTTGGTACCCACGATGCTCACGAGATGGGCACCCGAGGAGTGCCCAATCAGAGACACACGGCTCGGGTCGACGCCCAAGTCGTCGGCGTTGTCGATGACCCATGCAGTCGCGGCGGCCACGTCGCTTCCAAAGTCTGGCCAACGGGTGTCGTTGTCCTCAGCTGCCAAGCGGTAGTTCACCGATACGAACACGTACCCATCTTCGATGAAGTGTTCGGCTTTCACGTTTGTGGCGGTCGTGCGTTTGTCGCCGGCCTGCCACGAGCCTCCGTGAACCCACAACACGGCCGGACAGTTCTCGGCGGTAGGCGAGGCCTGCACGTCGAGGCTGACGTCGTTCGCTTCAACCCCAAGCGAGATCAAGCTGTCATCGAGCTCGCGATATTGGTGGGTAACGATGCCCTCACTCGGTGTGGTACACGACGGGGGTTCGGAACTCTCGGTAGCGGTACTCGCTGTGCCCGCGCATGCAGCGGCCAGCAGGGAGAACGTCAACAAGCCAGCCGATCTACGCAGCATCTATTGAGTATGTCCGACCCTTGCCGATTACCGGCGGGCGAGGAGATCTCGCTGTGATGGCGGTAGGTACTCGTTAGCTCGGTCGAGGTTGTTACGCAGGAAGCTGTTGACCTTGGTGATCTGGCTGATCGAGAGCTTGCCAAGCCCACCGATGCCCTTGAGTTGACGCTTCTGGTCGCTCTTAGGAGCAACACGGTGCGACTTCTCGTCGATCAACTTGGCCTTGACCCGGGTTCCCTTAAGCTGAGTAATACCGGCTTCATCGGTGAACACGATATCTGCGACCTTGCGCTTCTTTGCCTGTTTCGCGAGGTCGGCGAGCGATACTTGCTCTGGGTCGAACCACACGCTGGTTACCTCGTGGCCACCCATGAACGCTGCTTGGGTGGCGACGACACCGTCGATCTGGCCGAGCTCCATCTCGCCAACCCAAAAGCACCATTGTGCAAAGTGAACAACTTGGAGACGCTCGGAATTCTCTTGCTCGATGATGCGTAGATACGCAGGGACTTCGCGACCCGTCAGTTCGAGTGTTTCGATCATGCGGTCGACCAAGGGGCCGGTCTCCCACACTCGGTCTTTGCGAGCAATGATGTCCTCAGCGGCCGAATCGAGGAATCGCACGACCTGGTAGTTCCAGGCTGGTTCGCCAAACGCCTTGAGGATCTCGGCGTCGTAGCCGGGGGTGTTGTTGTGGATGAGGAGAGGGACGAACGCTTCCTCGATGGCGTCGACGACGACACGGTTGGAAAGTACGTCCTTGCCAAACTGCTTGCATCCAGAACAGCCGGGCACTTCCTGGAAGAGCGCGAAGATAGGTTTACCCGACTCTTCGGAGAGTTCGACAGCCTCTTGGAGGTTGCGAAGCCAGTCGACCACGCCAACCTCTACGGGCTGGCCAGTGGCGCTTTTACCGAGAAGAGTTTGAAGGTTCATACTCATACGAACCCAACCATGTGCACCGCTATTTCATGGCGTCGTCCCGTTTAGATTCTTGTAACGTCCCCCGCCGACTGAACTCAGCCTGTGTTTCTGAGACCGGCGGCAACGCCGTTGATGCTGAGCAGCAGCGCTCGGCGGATTCGGCGAGCGGCGATTCCTTCGGGTGTTTCTGCGGCTAGGTCGGCGGTGCTGCTGCGCATCTCTTTGAGCAGGCTGACCTGGACAACGTTTAGCGGGTCGAGGTAGTTGTCTCGCACATCGAGGGTGCGGCGCAGTACTGGAAGGTCGTCGAGCAGTCGCCTTCCCGTAACCTTGGTGATCGCCTCGATCGTGCGCTGATGTTCGTCAGCGATCACGTCATAGAGGTGCTGGTGTTCGGGCTCGACCAGCGCGTCGACGTAGGTACGAGAGATTCCGAGGTCGGTCTTTGACAATGTCATCTCGACGTTGGATAGGAACGTGCGAAAGAAGCGCCACTTGGCAAACATCTCGGTCATGGCATCGCCGTGACCGGCGTCGAGAGCAGCGGTTAGGCCAGCTCCTACTCCAAACCAGCCAGGAACGATCTGGCGAGATTGGGTCCAACCAAATACCCAGGGGATGGCACGCAGGTCATCGATGCCGCTCATCGCGCCGCTTCGACGCGCAGGGCGAGACCCAATGTTGAGCGCTCCAAGTTCTTCGACCGGCGTAGACGTCGTGAAGTACGGAACGAGGCTCGGGTCTTCGATCAGCTTGCGATACGCCGCGTAGGCCTCGTTCGAGACGGTCTCCATGACCGCACTCCACTGGTCGCGCGCTTCGACCCCGATGCGACTCTCGGTGTGCATCACGGTGTGTTCGAGCATTGCCGAATAGGCAAGGTCGAGGTTCCGTCGTGCCAGGCGCGGACGGCTGTACTTATCGGCAATGACCTCGCCTTGCTCGGTCGTCTTCATCAGGCCGGTGATAACGCTCGATGGCTGAGCGAGGATGGCATCGCGGGTTGGGCCACCACCGCGGCCGACCGTTCCGCCCCGACCGTGAAATACCGGAATGTCGATTCCGTGACGAGCCGAGACCTCTCGAATTGTTCGAAGCGCCTTATGGATCTCCCACTGCGAAGTGGCGATTCCACCGTCCTTGTTCGAATCGGAGTACCCGACCATCACCTCTTGGATGTTGCCTCGGAGTTCGACGATGCGTCGATAACTCGGGTCGGCGAGGAGTTCGTCCATGATCGGTGCAATCGAGCGAAGGTCGTCGATTGTTTCGAACAACGGCACAAAGCCGATGCGAGCAATGTCACGACTGAGATCGATCAAGCCAACCTCACGAGCGAGGACGGCTGGGGCTAGTAAGTCGTCGGGGCCTTGGGTCATCGAGATGATGTAGCTTTCGACGATCGAGTCGCCGAAGCGGTCCATCTGTGAACGCAGCGTGTTGAACAAGCTGAGAGCATCACCGAGGTCTGGAGTGCCCGCTGGAGCGAAAGGTCGAGGAAGGGCGAGCTCAGCGCTCAGCAGTGCAAACCGATCTGCAGCGCGATCTGGGTACTCGGTGCCGATGCTCTCAAACAACCCCGCCAGTTCGGCGTGGTGCTTGTCGGTGTGCTGGCGAATGTCGAGGGTTGCCAGGTGAAAGCCGATCGTGTGAGTCAGTCGTCGCAGGGCGCGGAGCTTGCCGTCTGCCACACTCGTCGCCCCGCTCGATCGCAGCGACTCGTCCATGCGGTTGAGGTCTGCGACCAGCTCGCCTGCGTTGTCGTAGGCCGCTGCGGCCCCGGATCCGTTCTCGGCGGTCTTGCGTTCGGTCGCTGCCAGACGGCCGTCGATGATCGTGCTCGCCACTCGGTATGGCTGATCAGCGATGAGCGGTGATAGCGACGACACGAGACGAGGGTGGGCCGCTGAAGTTTCGTCAATCCAGGTTGCGAGTTCGTCGGTGATCGGGCGAATTCGTCCCGAAACACTCAGATCTCGGGAGAGCTCTTGAACGCTGGTTCGAAGCAGTCGAAGCGCTCGTTGTCGCTGGAGAATGAGTACCTCGTTTGTGACCTCGGCGGTAACGAAGGGATTGCCATCGCGGTCGCCGCCTACCCATGAACCGAAGCGAATCGGGGTGAGGTCGGCGGGCAACTCGACGCCTCGCTCCTCCGCGAGGTGGTCAAGGTCGCTCCATACGAGCGGCAGAGCCTTACCCACAAGGCCTTCGACGTAGAAGATGATCGAGCGGGCCTCGTCAACCGGTGTGGGCTTTACCGAGCGCAGTTCATCGCTCAACCAGAGCAGATCGACAATTTCGCCTGTGCGGCCGTCGATGCGGGCACGCCCGGCTTCGGTGACGGTGGCGCGTTGGCGAAGTAGGTCTGCAATTTCGGCACGCTTCTCGAGCACCGAGCGCCGAGAGGCCTCGGTCGGATGTGCGGTAAAGACGGGACGGTACTCGACGTTCGCCAAGCGATCAGCCCATGTCTCCGCGTCGATTCCGGCCTCGTCTCCGCGTGCGAAGACGTCGTACAGTTCGCCGGAGCCCTCGGTCTTGAGGCGTAGTTCTTCGACACGATGCACTTGCTCGGCGACGTTGGCCAAGTGAAAGTAGATCGTGAAGGCTCGAACGAGCAGGATTGCCTCAACTTCGGTCAGGCCCTCAACTTTTGCGTCAAGCGCTGCGCTGGACTCCGCATTGCCCTCTCGGGTCTCTCTGGCTAGCGTCCGCACTTCTTCCACAAGTTCAAAAAATTCGGTGCTCACGTTTCGCTGAATCGTCTCACCCAGCTGGGTGCCGAGACGGCGAATATCGGCACGCAGTTCATCGTGGCGAGCTTGTGGGGTGGATGCAGATTCCGTGGTCAGGGCTGTCGTCTTCACGACGAACAGCCTAAGCAGACAATTCGCCAGTGCAGCCCGATTTACTGACCACTCGCTGCCGTCTGTCCATGTCGAGCAATGGCAGCATCGCGATCGTTCGCCTCTTGATATTGCGGCGAGTCGAAGCGTTCGGTGCGATGGTCTTTCAATGCTCGGGCTTCAGCCTTCCAAGGCTGGCCCCACTCGTGATCGAGCGAATTGATGATCCCGGGCTCGGCCGCTGCGTTAGCCTGCTCAAGAGAGCTACGCGCAATCGCGAGCTGCACGTCGGGTTCGTTCGGCGGCCCGGCGGTGTTGCCGAGTGGGAAATCGGTAAAGACCGCTCGCGGTACTACCACCGATTCGGTGATCGACCACGCCGACGTAACCGACGTGGTGACGATGCCTTCTGCCT
>CAZHUR010000038.1:1934-12057 GCA_964535395.1 uncultured Acidimicrobiales bacterium | reverse complement strand
GACTACTACCCGTCCACTCTCGCCATCGAGGAGCACTACGTCGGTAAACGTGCCGCCAATGTCGACTGCCAGTCGCCAATCCGCCATCAAGAAGCTCCCTGTTCACCGTCGTTCATCAGATCAGTCCGAGGCGGGCTAAACACATCCATAATCCAGCATTCGTCGTACTCGTCATCGCCAACGAACACGCTGTCGCCGTGCCATACGCCCTGAGGCGCTAGGTAGGCCTGGTTCTCATTGATGACTTTGCGCTGAGCATCGTCCTCGTCATCGGAAATTCGAAAGTCGAGCGCGCCTCGCACGATGATCCCGAGCTGTTCATGCTCGTCATGTTTGTGCATAAACGAGCCGCTCACTCCACCTTTGATCCTCCAGAAACAAAGCTGCAGGTTCTCACCGGTGATCACCCTGCGGCGGAATCCCGGCCGATCGGTTTCGACGAACTCATCATCATCGAAGAAGTAGCAGTATTGCTCTGCCAGGTTCACGACGGAATCTCCTCTAGTTGGTCATTCATCGATGCCGGCCATCTCGGCAAATCGGCGACGCCACTCGACCGATGGCTTGTCAGATTGGACACTGGCTAGTCCGAGCCGGCCCAGAGGAAGGGTCCCTGGAACGCGCTCGAGCATCGCCCGATCTTCAGCGCCGATTGCTCGATCGAACGCCAGGATCTCTTCGGGGTCGGTGCTGTGGTCGTCGTTGCGCCACACCACGAACGTGAAGATGGAGTTGACGTCGTCGATGGGCGTGCTGCACAACAACAAGATGTGTTGAAGGCCGTCGTCGTAGGTGATCGTGCTGCGCACGAGAAACGGCAGGCTAAATCCGGTGGTCATTACCCGGTGAACGACCTCTTCATTACTCCCACTGACCGCCGTTGCATCGTCTGGGTTCGACGCCATCACTTCGTAGGTGTAGCCGTAGAAGTCGTCGTCGAGTTGTTCGAGATCGAGATGTGGCACGTAGGGGTCTTGTGCTCCGCCGAAGGTTCCGGTGTGCACCCACGGGAAATGGCTGAAGTCCATGAAGTTGTCGACCAGACGCGGGCTAGACGTCGTCCAGTGTTCGACGCCGCTGTTGAGCCGACGAAATGCTGGGTCGTCGTCTTGGGCGATCCTTGGAATTGGATGTTCTGGAGTGCCCGGGCACAACCAGACCAGTCCGTATTGCTCGACGACGTGGATACATCGCAGATGAGCTGCGGGAGGAATGGTCGCGTCAGGACCCGATGACGGGATCAGTACGCACGTTCCCTCGTTGGCGAACTTCCAGCCGTGGTAGGCGCAGGTGAGTTCGCCGCCGTCGAGGGTGCCAATTGACAGCGGCGCTTCGCGGTGCGGGCAACGGTCCGGGGCAGCCACGAGTGCGCCATCGGCGGTCCGCCATACCGCATAGTCGTCGCCGAGCAGACGTACGGAAAGGACGACATCGGTCCCAACATCGTCACCTTCGAGGATGGGGAACCACGCGTTTTGAAGTTCTGGACGGTCGACAAACGACGTCACTGCAGCTCCCCTTTCACCTCGCAACCAATTTGGTCAGACCAACTGACCACTTTGGACATCCTATAGTCAAGATAGTGAGCAACGCCACCCCCACCCCTACCGACGTCGCTCGCCGCTACTTGAAGAGTTTTGAGACCGCCGACCCTTCGACGATCGCAAGTTTTGTGGCGGTTGACTTCATCAACGAACACACCGCAGGACTCGGAACGGGTTGTGAGGGCCGAGCGACGTATCAAGAGCGACTCGTGAACTTTCTTTCCGACATGGTCGGACTCACCTACGAGCCCGAACACCTCGTCAGCGAAGGAAATCAAGTCGCGGTGTTCTACACGATGCGGGCGAGCTGGCAAGGAACAGCCCCATTCACGATCCGTGGCGTTCAGCGACTGGTCGTAGAAGACGGACTGATCACCCAGCGCACCGACTACTGGGATAGCGCGGTCTTTCTCAGCCAAGTCGACAACGACGCACGCGAAGCCCTAGGAAAACTAGGGATCTCCTAACCCACGAGATTTACCCGAGGTCGTCGATCATCGAATGTTCGACAGCATCGAGGTGAGACTCTGCTGCGTTCGACATGAGCTCGGCGTCGCCCGCTGAGAACGCGTCTGCGATTGCCCGATGAGCTTTGCTCGACTCGGCAATGATCTGCTCGACCTCGGGCTGGTTTGCTTCGGAGTTGAGGAGTGAGAAGAACTCGTGCGACTTAAAGAGCTGGTCGAGCACCTTTCCGTACAGTTCGATCAGCAACGGGTTCTGGCTGCTCAACGCAATCGTCGTGTGGAACTCTCGGTCAAGGCGCCGAAACTCGGCTAGATCCAGCCCATCATGAAACCGAAGTGCAAGTTCTGCGACCTTGTCGCGATCTTCTGCACTCGCTCGCTGGGCCGCCAGCGCAAACAGGGGGATCTCGAGCACTCGACGTGTCTCGAACAATTCGGCGACGAACCGTTTGGTGTCGCCAGATGGTGTAACCACGACGTCGGGCAAATGCTCCACGATGTACGCTCGGTTTCCGCGGCGTTCGACAACACCGATGGAGACGAGCCCCTGCATTGCCTCCCGCACCGATGTGCGGGCAACACCAAAGCCTTCGCTGAGGTCTCGTTCCGATGGCATCTTCGAACCCGGTGCAAGTTCACCGGTTCGGATGCGGTCGAGCAGTTGAGTTCGAATCTGGGCACTCACGGTCTCGCGTGAGATCGGCGCAAAGGGCTGCGACGTTTCGATGTTTGACATGTAACCCACTCGGTACTTGGTCTTACCACAATACCATTCGCAAAACTCCGCAGAAACTCACCTGAGCAAATCCGGTCTGATGTGCAAATCCGGTCTGACCATTGGACCAGCGGTGCTACGGTGGCCATCCGGACTACGCGAAGGCAACCGACCATGAGCAACGAGACCGACAGCAACACCGAGTCGACTTATGACCTGCACCCGACCGAAGCACGGTGGACCCACATTGCGCTCCGTGTAGCCGACATTGACGCAACGATCGACTGGTACACCGAGTTCACCCCGATGACCCTGATCGACCGGCGCGAGGACGAAGCCGGATATGGAGCGTGGCTCGGTATGCCAGAAGAAACCAACAACCCGTTCATCATGGTCCTGGCCCAGTTCTTCCCCGAGACCGACCCATTCGCCGGAGCACCTCGCGCAACCTTGGGACCATTTGCCCACCTTGGCATCGAACTGCCCACAAAGGAAGAGGTCGACAAAATGGCCGAGCGGGCAACGGCCGGTGGTTGCCTTGGCATGCCGCCGACGATGATGCCCCCACCGATCGGCTACATCACGATGCTCAAGGACCCCGACGGAAACACGGTCGAGTTCTCGTGGGACCAGGGTGTGTTCGCGACGCTACAAGAACGATGGAACAAGGCTTAGCATTACGATCATGACCAACGTGCTCTGCATACCCCACGGCGGAGGCCCCATGCCCCTCATGGGCGATCCATCGCACGCCCAGATGATCGAATACCTCTCGGGGATCGAAGCATCGATCGGACGCCCCGAAGCGATCGTTCTGGTGAGTGCTCATTGGGAGTGCGACCAGCCGACGATCACCTCTGGAGCAACACCGGAGCTGATCTACGACTACGGCGGCTTCCCGCCAGAGATGTACGAGCTCAGTTATCCAGCACCCGGTGCCCCCGAGTTGGCGAACGACGTTGCAGGTTTGCTCACCGGAGCTGGCTTCGATCCAAAGCTCGATCCTGATCGCGGCTTCGACCATGGCATGTTCGTCCCGCTGATGTTGATGTACCCCGACGCATCGGTTCCAGTTATTCAATTATCGATGCTCAGCAACCTCGATCCTGACGCACACATCGACATGGGTGCCGCCCTTTCTCCTCTGGCCGAACGAAACGTGTTGGTCCTCGGTTCGGGCTTCACCTTCCACAACATGGCCGCGTTCATGCCGGCGCTGAAAGGAGACTCAAGCAGCATCGTCGCCGACCCCGACAACGAGGCTTTCGAGCAGTGGCTGCGAGAGACGTGCACGAGCGAGGAGCTGACCGAAGACACTCGCCGTGACCGCTTCGTCAATTGGAGCGATGCTCCAGGAGCACGATGGGCTCACCCACGAGAGGAGCACCTACTTCCGCTGCACGTTTGCTACGGCGCAGGCGGCGGAGTCGCCTCACAGGCGTTCGATGGCGTGGTGCTCGGCAAACGCTCGAGCGGCTATTCCTGGGGCTAAGCCACTTCTCCGTTGATTGCACGCATGCGATCGATCGCGACGTACAGATCCTCAGCGATCTCGTCGAGGCGAGTTCCGTAAGCTGGAGCCACGCCCACCTGGGCCTTGGTGCCAGATGCATCGGTGAGGATCAGCGAACGAGCCTTCTTCACTTCTCGCACGACCGGAGTAGTCGGAATGTGCTCTGGGATCTCCAGGTCTTCGAGAAGGTCTTCTTCGAACTCTTCGTCGGTGTCCTGGCCAAGCAACTCGGCGAACTGGCCGTCGAGGTCGGCGGCGTCATCGTCTTCGGCGTTACTTGCTTGAGCGCTGGGCGCATCGTTGATGTTGGTCACGTCGGCGAGGTTGATCACCTCACCGTCGTCTTCGACAGTCGCTTCTTCGCCTGGCTTGAGATCGTTGACACTGAGGTCGAGCGGGTCTACCTCGTCCTCATCGGCGGACTGGTTACGCATCGCCCCGTCCTTGAAACGGACGAAGTCGTCTTGTGGCCACGCGGCGTGGTTCTTCTCATCGTCGATCTTGACGCTGTCGAGTTGGAGGGTGAACTTCGAGTTGAAGTTCACGACGTGAACCTTGTCGGCCGTGACAGAAAGCTTCATCCTCGAGTACCGCTCTACCGCAACGTAGGCAATGGTGAAGGTCGCTGCGAGAAGCAAGAAGCGAACCGGCCACCAGATCGCCCATGAGCGTCCGGTGACGATGATCAGACAGATCAGCACGATCGCTTTCAGGGGCCCACTCGAGTTCTTGGCGACGATGATTTCTTTCATATGCGACGAGCCCCCGGTTAGTGCTAAATAGATCCAGTCCTCTCATCGTAGCGGCAAACCGTCCGTATCGTCGACCCGAAATGCACTGGTACGCTGCCGCTATGAAACTTCGCAAGCTGGGTAAATCTGGCCTATCGGTCTCTGAAGTAGGGCTCGGCGCCTGGCAGCTTGGAGGCGACTTCGGTCCGGTCGAGGACAACGACGCCAAAGCGATTCTCGAAGCGGCCGACGATGCCAACATCAGCTTTTGGGATACCGCCGATGTGTATGGCGCTGGCCTGAGCGAAAGCAGAATCGGCAACCACATCGCGAAGCGACCAGCAAAACGGGTGATCGTCACCAAGGTCGGTCGCAACGAAGACCTCTACCCCACTGGCTATACCAAGCTGAAGATGCAGGACAGCCTCGGCGCCTCAGCAAAGCGACTCGGCGTCGAGACGATCGACCTAGCCCAACTGCACTGCGTGCCCACGGACGTGTTGCTCTCCGGCGATCTGTTCGCATGGCTCGAGGACTTCGTCGACGACGGCCTCATCCAGAATTTCGGCACGAGCGTGGAGACGATGGAAGAAGCACTGTTCTCGCTCACACACCCGAAACTCACATCGATCCAGACAATCTTCAACATCTTCCGCCAAGACCAGATCACCGAGCTCTTCCCAGCCGCGACCGAAGCGAATGTTGGCATCATCGTGCGCCTCCCTCTAGCGAGCGGTGTGCTGTCAGGAAAGATGACCGCCGACCACGCTTTTGCCGCATCGGACCATCGCAACTTCAACGCAAACGGCGAACACTTCAGCGTTGGCGAGACATTCTCGGGCGTGCCCTTCGAAACCGCTGTTGAATTTGCCGAGTCGATTCGAAAGTTCGTTCCTTCGGGAGCGACGATGGCTCAGATGGCCATTCGCTGGTGCCTCGACCACGACGCTGTGAGCAGTGTCATCGCTGGCGCGAGTAAGCCCGAGCAGGTTGTAGACAACGCAGCAGCAAGCGACATGGAGCCACTCTCAGAAGAGACCCATGACGAGCTCTCGAACTTCTATTTCGACACGGTCAAGCCAGCAATCCGCGGCGTGATGTAGCTAGCTGAACTTGGTGACTGGTCGTTCGACGGCTTCACCGTCGATGAACATGTCGACCTTCTCGTTGTAGAAGCAATAGAGACCCTGGACCGGCTGACTCTCGGGTAGCGGCGACGGATACGACCACACGATGTCCTCGTGCTCGCCAACCGACCAATACCGGGCGACACCTTTGTAGGGACAGGCTGTCTCGAGAGCGCTCGGTGTGAGTAGATCCAGACGAACATCAAGGGCCGGCAGGTAATAGCGAGCCGGCAGGCTCGTCTCGAACAACACGACCGGACTCGTGGATTCGGCAACCACCTGACCGTCGATCTCAACCCGAACGTGACGCGAGCTACGCAACGCATCTACCCGTGTGTAGGGGTTGCGGGCATGAACGGTGACCTCTTCGTCCTCCTCGTACCAGCCATCCATCGAATGCCAGTCGAGAGCGACATAGCCCTTGATGTCTCCAATGCCCGACGTGTCGTGGCAGGGCTCGGTCAGCTCCGCAGCCGGAACGTAATAGCGAGGGTAGTAGTCGTGTTCCCACACGAGCAGCGCGTTCGTCGTGTCGACGACGGGCTGGCCGTTGTGCACGACGCGCAACCGCTTGGGCGCTGGCATAAATCGGGACGGTGGAACGAGTTTGATCATGGTTTCCTCAACTAAACATCGTGACTGGGCGCTCTACCAATTCGCCATCTACATACAGGTCGACTTTTTCGTTGTAGAAGCAGTACAGCCCCTGAACTGGTTGGCTCTCGGGCAGCGGTGACGGATATGACCACACGATGTCCTCGTGCTCGCCGACCGACCAATACCGGGCGACACCCTTGTACGGGCAGATCGAATCGGAATTGGTTGGCGTGAGCAAGTCCAGGCGAACATCGAGCGCCGGCAGATAGTAGCGAGTCGGAAAGCCGGTCTCGAACAAGGCCACCGGGCTGGTCGACTCTGCAACGACTTGGCCGTCGATTTCAACGCGGATATGACGGGAGCTCCGCAGTGCGTCAACCCGGTTGTACGGGTTGCGAGCGTGCTTGATGATTTCTTCGTCCTCTTCGTACCAGCCATCCATCGAGTTCCAGTCGAGAGCTACATAGCCCTTGATGTCTCCAATACCCGACGTGTCATGGCATGGCTCGGTCAGCTCCGCAGCCGGAACGTAGTAGCGAGGGTAGATGTCGTGTTCCCACACGAGTAGCGCGTTCGCCGTATCGACGACGACCTGGCCGTTATGCACCACCCGCAAACGCTTTTGCGTGGGGAGGACACGAGAGGGCGGTACGAGCTTCGTCATGGTGGAGTAACCCCACCATGACGTCTATCGTTCCCAAATTATGCTCGGGCTACTCCAAGGAGCTGAGTCGTCGACGCCTTCGTCGGGAAGAGTCCGCCAACGTTGTTGCGAGTGGCGACGATTTCCTCGAGCGGCTGACGGTAGTCGGTAAACACCGGTGTTGCGTTGCGGGCAGAGCCGCCCGGGTCGGCGTACTCGTCGAAGTAGTCATAGCCAAAGACGCCGCCCTGCACTCCGCCGCCGATGAAGAAGGCCGTGGAGCCTCGACCGTGGTCGGTGCCGGCGCTGCCGTTCTCTACGAGGGTACGGCCAAACTCGGTGACGATCGCAATGTTGGTCTCGGCAAAGCCCTGCGGTCCAAGGTCTGCAATGAACGCTGCCACACTGTCTGCGACGTTTGCTGTTTTGTTCTCGAAGTAGCCGTTGAGGGTGCCCTGTTCGGAGTGGGTGTCCCAACCCTGATCCACGACGGTTGCGCCCACGAGGCCGATGCCTGACTTCAACATGGTCGCAACATCTTTCAAGTCTCCGCCAAGGGTCGTATTTGGATACTGGACTCCACTAGGGCTGAGGGCTTGAAGTCTCGAAATTGCATCGAGTGTCTTTCGACCGGTGGCGTTAACCTGCCCACTTCCCTGGTACATCCGCTGAAGGGCTGTTGGAGCGTTGTTGCCGTTTCTGAACCTCTGCAGCCCGTAGTTGCCGAGATCGCCGACGAGAAGGGATTGGTTCGAGCCGCTCTGTATCTCCGAGGCGGTATTCGACGTAAACACGTTGGCGATCGGGCCCTGAGCGCCCTGAGCTGATTCGAAGCGGGCCATGAATCCGGTGTTCAGGGCCTCACCTGCTGCGCCTCGCTGCATCTGCTCTTCAGCAATGAAGTGGCTTCGACTCGAACTCTCCGATTCGGGCATGCCGCATCCAGGAACGACGGCCATGTTTCCGCTTGCCCACACCGTCTCATAGAGAGGACGGAATGCTGGGTGCAGACCAATGACACCGTCGAGGCCCTGCGGAAACACAGCGTTTGTGTTTGAGCCGTCTAAGGGCAACGATTGGCTAGGGTTAATTCGCAGCGTCGGACGAGCTGCGGCGTAGGAGGCGTAGCCAGATCCAATTGCTGGAGCAAAGGAAAGTCCGTCCGCTGCACCACGCAAGAAGATGACAACGAGCGCATCGCCGGTGGCCGGATTGCCTGGAGTACCAAAGGCAAGTCGGGTTCCGCCAGTGACTACCGCTGCTCCACCGAGGGTGAGTGCGCCAGCTCGAAGGAACGAACGCCGTGGCATCGAGGGAAGTTTTGGAATTGAGAGGTTGGAAGGTGAAGTCATGTCCGGCTCCTAGCGAAGGAAGAAGAGTGGGTGGGCGAGCAAGAACTGTGCGAGTCCAATGACGTCGCGGTCGGACATGTCCGAGGTTGGTGAGTCTGGCGACACCCCGCTGAGGTCGAGCAACTCTTGGCGCAAGGCTGCGTCGAGCACTCCGAGGTTGAACCGGTTTGACAATTGGTCGAACAGTTCGCCGGCGGTCGTTGCAGTGCCTCGGAAGTTCGCGGGGTCGGTGAAGACTCCGCCGGTCTCTTCGGTAATGCGATTGACCACTGCCCAGTTGTTGATCATCTGGGTGGCGTTCAACCATGGGGCCGCTTCGTCTGGATAGCCATCTGGCGTCGGCCACTGCCATGGTAGGTGTTGCAGGTCGGTGAGCCTGTTGGTGACAAAGCCGCCAGCGTCGCCCCGAGGGTCGTCAGGAAGTTCGGTTCCTACGGCTCGCATGGTGGCTGCGATCAGTTCGAACGGACGGCGCATCTTCTGGCCCTCTGAGCCGGCAAACTCTGCCGACGAGAACACGTGGCGAAGAACGGGCACGATTGCGGTGTTGTTTGCCAGATACACCTGGGCAGCAGATTCGATCAGGCCGTTCGACGGTGCATCGCTTACGTAGCGAACACAAATGCGACGGGCGACGTTGCGAGCCGTTGCTGAATGACGTGCCAAGAACTGGAGCAGACTGTCGCCAGCGGACTTGCCAGAAAGACCAGAGTTTGTCCACTGGCCGCCGAGGATCGAGACGGGCTCGGTGGAGTGCTGCTCGGGACGGTAGACGAACCGGCCGAAGTCAGCTGAGCTCTCGTTGAACCCACGTGACCAGCCCGACATCACATGCGACACGCCAATGACATCGGCTTCGGTGTACACGTGCGTTCCGTCTTCGTTGGTTCCGAGTGTGTGAAGCTCGAGCAGCTCACGACCGTAGTTCTCGTTGATTGAACGCTGAGCGTCCGACACGTCGTTGTTGAGGTACTCCATCATCGAGCCATTGTTGGCAGTTGCGACAAGGAGGTCGACAAACCGTGTCATGGAGTTCGGGCGAATCGCACGCTCCTGGAACCACATCTGCTTGTACTCAAGGCGGTCCCCGAAGCTGATGTTGAAGTGGTCCATCCACATGTGCGCCACGGTTTCGAAGAGTTGGTGATCGCTGTAACGAGCCCGGGTCATGAGGGCGTAGTAGAGCTCTTGGTCATGATCACGATTGTCACGATGAAGTGCTTCGCCGACGACCGGCGGTTGGCCGAGGGAGGCGTAGTTGTTAAGTCGAGCCTCGACAGCGGGATCCTGCTGGTTCTTTGAGAGTTGGTCCTCAATCCAGCCAGCTACGCCCAATGCCTGTACCGCTGCGTCGGTTTCAGGTGTCACACCGAACGTCAAACGAGAGGTGACGTGGCGGGTCGACGCATTCGTCGGCGCCGGGGCAGCCGTCGT
>CAZHUR010000038.1:0-1834 GCA_964535395.1 uncultured Acidimicrobiales bacterium | reverse complement strand
GCGGTCGTCGTCGGCGCGGCCGTCGTTGTCGGTGCAGCCGTCGTAGTTGGTGCGGCGGTTGTAGTTGGCGCAGCGGTAGTTGTGGTCGGCGCAGCGGTCGTCGTCGTGCTCGAAATGACCGGAGCCAGAGTTGTGGCTACTACGGCGGTGGTCGATGGAGAAGGTACCCGTGGGGCACCTACGAATGGTGCGGTGGCCGGAGGGGCCGTAGCGGGTACTGGCACTGCTGGCTGCTGAGTTGGGATGGTCGAAGGTGCAGCTTGAGGTGCTGCGGTCGACGAGGTGGTCGGAGCAACAGCGGCTGGAGCCTGACCTGGGTCAGCTGGTGGAGGTCCGGCGATTGAAACCGGAGGAGCCTCTTCTGCTGCGGCAGGTTGCTCTACTGGGTCAGCGCCCGCTGGGTTGGCTTCGTCGTCTCCAGCGAAGGCAAGAGCGTTGCTATCGACGAGGGGTCCAGCTGGTGGGACGAGGCTCTCATCGGGCACGTTCAGGTTGGGCGAGTTAGGGTCCACCGCCGCTCGTGATTCGGAGCGTCCAATGAAGTCTGCAGCCGATTGCTCGAGGCTCTCGACCTGGCTGCACGCTGTAGCAACTACCGCTGTGCCTCCAGCGAGCAGCAGCCGCCGCCGAGTGTTTACTTTGCTGTTGTCTTGTGTCTCATCCTGCCGTTGTTCTGACACGTTAATCCTTCACTACGAGGCGGTTGCCTTTGAATTTCGTGTGAAAGATGTCGACCTGAGTCGCAGGTTTCTCCATGGGCACCCGGACTCAACGCGCGAAGTATTAAGAACTACTTCACATGTAAGGCCAGGTAGTTAGAGCCGGCCAGGTATTTAGAGCGAGGCGTTGAGCGCTTGGCTGTACGCCGCGTAACCATCTGCAGTGGGGTGAAATGAGTTAGAGGCGACCGTTAACGTCCACGGTACGAACTCGGTGTCGTTGACGAATCGCTCGCCGCTCCGCTCGGTCTGACAAGCGCCGTGGTCGTCGAAGCGGTCCTCAACATCGACCCACGCAATGTCTCCCCCACGGCTGGAGGCAACGTCGTTGACAGCGGACTCAAGTGCATTGTTGAGTTGGCGAGCCAGCCCGTCGAGGAAGTCAGCTTCGTTGCGGTCGATTCCGGTCACGCCCCAGCAGCCTGGAGTGCGCTGAAAGAGTTCGGGGTATGCGAGCACCCGGACCTGCGCACCCGGTGCGGCAGTAGCGATCTCGTCGACGAGGGCCGCCATGTTTGAAGAAACCTCATCGAGGTTGCCTAGCTGGTTGGCGCTTCGTTTCTCGCAGCTGAAGTCCCAGAGGATGCAACGCTGGAGAAGGTCGGTCCACATCTCGCCGCGGGCGCTACGAACGTCGTTTCCGCCAGCGGTAAAGACGATGACCGTGCCCGTGCCATCGCCGGGAATTGCCGAGCTGGCTGCCCGGAACTGGTTGACAACATCGGGAATCTCCGCTCCACCGCAGGCTTGAAAGTTGAGCGGAACACCAAGCTGGTTTGCGAGCCGACCGCCTGGAACCGCAGACGTATCGAAGAAGCCCTGTTCGAAGCAGTCTCCGTCGTTGGCAGCTCGATCAGCTGCCAGCACTCCAAACCCTGCGGAGTAGGAGTCCCCCAACTGCACAACGTTCGAGATCGGGGTCGACGCAAGAGCTGGAGTAGCAAACGCCATCACCGCCCCGACGAGCGAAATAACGAGTACGACAGCAGCTTTCCTCGAACGCATCATGGAAACACGCTACGGCACCGCCCCCTTCTTTTGCATATTCGGAGCGCCTATGCAGCGTCAGTGCTGACCATCTCGAAGAAGAGGCTGAATTCGATGATGACTTCGTC
>CAZHUR010000037.1:0-12193 GCA_964535395.1 uncultured Acidimicrobiales bacterium | reverse complement strand
GGCATGGGCGGTCTTGGTCTGGCGATTGCCGAGATGGCGATCGCCGGCGGAGTCGGCGCTATCGCCGCCCGGGTCAAAGACCATGAAGCTCTCTTCAGCGAAGCACCATCGCGCGTGGTCGTTGCGGTGGCACCCGACAACATGGGCTTGGTCGAGAACATGGCCGAGTCGATGGGTGTGCCGATAACTCGCTTGGGTCTGGCGCAGGGCGATCAGATTTCGTTTAAGGGACTGGTCGAAGGCAGCCTCGCCGATGCCACCGAGCAATGGCGTGACCGGCTTCCATCTGCAATGGGGGCGCTCTAGAACATGTGTGGCATCTTCGGTGTTTATGCCCCAGGCCGCATGGTCGCGCATCTGACGTACCTGGGCCTGTACGCGCTTCAACACCGTGGTCAAGAGTCCGCTGGCATCGCCGTGAGCGATCTCGAAGCTGTGACGGTGGTAAAGGAAATGGGTCTTGTCTCGAACGTTTTCGACGACCGTGCACTGACTTCGCTGCCCGGCGATATCGCCGTTGGACAGACGCGATATTCGACGACTGGTCGTTCGCAATGGCGCAACGCACAGCCCATCTACCGAGGCGTGGGCGAGCTGCAATTCGCGCTTGGCCACAACGGAAACTTGGTCAACACCGAAGAACTTGCCGCTGACGCTGGCATGTTGCCAGGCACCGTAGCGAGTGATTCCGACCTCGTAGGCGAGCTTGTTGCGAGAGAACTGTTTGGTGAGTCAAGTAGCGCGGACAATCCGCTACTCGACGCGATGCAACGGGTTCTACCGCGACTCAAGGGAGCGTTCTGTTTCTCGGTGATGGACCAACGCCAAATCATCGGTGTTCGTGACCCGAATGGGTTCAGACCACTGTCGCTTGGTCGCCTCGACGATGGTGGCTGGGTCATTGCCTCTGAGAATCCGGCGTTCGATGTTGTGGGTGCGACCCTGGTGCGCGAACTCGACCCGGGCGAGATGGTGATCATCGACGAGAACGGAGTGACTTCGCTGCGACCGTTCGATGACCAGCTCGTCGACCCGAAGCTCTGCATTTTCGAGTTTGTCTACTTCGCTCGCCCAGATACCCGCCTGTATGGACAGAACGTTCATCAAGCACGAGTGCGAATGGGAGAGAACCTCGCAAAGCAAGCGCCTGTCGAAGCCGACCTCGTTATGGGCGTCCCAGAATCTGGTATCCCGGCTGCTGAGGGTTACGCGAGGGCCAGCGGCATTCCGTACGGTCAGGGTCTCGTGAAGAACCGATACATCGGTCGTACCTTTATTGCCCCCAACCAAGAGCTTCGGGCTCTCGGCGTGAGGATGAAGCTCAACGCTCTGTCGGAGAACATCTCCGGTAAGCGCCTTGTGGTCGTCGACGACTCGATCGTTCGTGGTACGACGACGAAGGGTATGGTCGCGATGCTCCGCGAAGCGGGCGCCAAAGAGGTGCACCTTCGAATCTCATCACCGCCATACCGCTGGCCGTGCTTCTACGGGATGGATACGGGAACCCGAAGTGAACTGCTCGCAGCGAACCTCACGGTCGAAGAGATTCGCGAGTACATCGGCTGCGATTCCATTACGTACCTCGATATCGACGCCCTCGTTGAATCGACTGGCGCAACCAATGCCGGGTTCTGCGATGCCTGCCTCACTGGGAACTATCCAATCGAGATACCGGTCAACCTGTCGAAGAACGTGCTCGAGACCGGCGAAGAGAACGTCCAAGAAAGCGGCCTTGCCAAATCACTCACTGGCGGTCGTAAGACCCAACCAGGGGAGACACTCTTTCAATGACGACGTACGAAGGCGCAGGGGTCAACATTGAGGCAGGAGAGCAAGCCGTCGACCGGATCAAACCTCATGTTGCCCGTACCGAGCGTCCTGGCGTAGCTGGTGGCATTGGTGGCTTTGGTGGGATGTTCAATCTCGCCGCAGCTGGTCACGAGGGCTCGATGCTCGTGTCGTCGACCGACGGCGTTGGCACGAAGGCACTCGTCGCCACGATGACCGGACGCTTCGACACCATCGGGATCGACCTGGTCGCGATGTGCGTCGACGATCTGGTCTGCCAAGGCGCCGAGCCGCTGTTCTTTCTTGACTACGTCTCGGTCGGTTCGCTCGACATCGATCACATGGAAGCACTCGTTTCAGGCGTCGCTGAGGGATGTGCACAGGCCAACTGTGCGCTTATCGGCGGAGAGATGGCCGAACACCCTGGCGTCATGGACGACGGTGAGTTTGACTTGGTCGGTTTCTCGGTCGGAGCGGTCGCATCTGGCCGCGTGATCGATGGGACGCGAGTCGAAGTTGGCGATGTCGTCATCGGCATCGAGTCTCCGAACCTTCGCTCGAACGGATTTTCGCTCGCTCGCAAGTTGATGTTTGAAGTGGCCGGCAAGTCGATCGACGATCCCGCCTGGGACGGCGCTGAAATCACCGTCGGTCAAGCGTTGCTCGAACCCTCGGTCATCTATGCACCGGCAGTTCTTTCGGTTGCTGAAGCGCTCGACGTGCGAGCGGTTGCGCACATCACCGGTGGGGGACTGCCGGGCAACCTCAACCGAGCGTTGCCATCAAACGTGGACGCCGCGATCGATACCACCGCGTGGGAGATCCCGCCGATCTTCACCGAGCTTCAGCGGATTGGTGGAGTCGAAACCGCCGAGATGTTCCGTACGTTCAACATGGGTGTAGGCATGACACTCGTCGTCCCTGAAGCCGACGCCGATCAGGCGATTGCCCTACTCGGTGAACATGGCCATCCCGCCGGCCGCATCGGAACGATCATCAGCGGCGAAGGCAACGTCATACTCAGCTAGCAAAACCGAAAGTTGAAGACTGATGATGCTCAGAGAAGCATCGGACTTCAAGTTTCGTTAGAAGATCTCGTCTTCGACGTCATCTGGGACCATTCCATCTCCGTGGGCTCCTCGGTTCGCGACCCTGAGGGTCCCACCAGCTAGGTGGTAGGCCTCGGTGAGCCACTCGATTAGTTCGTCATCGATCTGATCGGGGTCGGTCACCTTGATCACGTGAAAGTACTTCTTGCCGTACTCGACGGTCTTTCGGCCAAATCGTCCGCTCTCTACCTTTCGACCCAGGTGAAATCCCAGTGCGACCCACTTGTTCAGCGGCCGTAGTTCACAAAACATGGGCCCGTTCTTCAGGAGAATGACCGGGTCGAGTGGGTCGACGATCAGGCCTTCGAGGTGGCCGATGTGGGCCATTACAGCGTCGAAGATCGGCCGCTCGAAGGGTCTGGCGACCGAAAAGTACTCCTCGAGTGAAGGCGCTTCTTCGCATGTTGTATGGCTCTGGTTCGTTTTTCCGAAGATTCGCTTGCACTTCGGGCACGTCCAACGGGTCACCACGACATCTTGCCAAAGACGGAGTCGACCGAGACGATCTTTGTGGCTCGCGAGAAGAGAAGTCCGACTTCGCGTGGATCTTTCCGCTGGGAGAGGTATTCTGATTGCCGCTCGTCTTTAGGGATGAGTGGGTTAGGTCCCGTGGTGAAGTCAGGAGTTCACGCCGCCCTGTCAAGGCGGAGGTCGCGAGTTCAAATCTCGTCGGGACCGCTTAGTTGAAAACCAAAAGTCTGGTCAGGTAGCTCAGTTGGCAGAGCGACCGCCTGAAAAGCGGTAGGTCCCCGGATCGACGCCGGGCCTGACCACTTCTGATAATTAGCCTCGATGTCTGCGGCCTTCGGCCGGATTTCCGACATCGAGGCTAATTGCATTTTCTCCGGCTCACCGAGCCGTTCAGCCCACCGAGCTCGAGCGCCACAGGCGGTCCGCGTTGGGCGTGGATGGCTTACGATGGTCTCATGGAAGAAGCGGTGTCGATTTACGAAGCTGTCGGAGGTACACAGTGGTTTGTCGACATGATCGACCGCTTCTATGACGGAGTACAGACAGACCTTTTGCTACGGCCCATGTACCCCGATGACCTCAGCGACTCTCGAGAACACATGGTGTTGTTTCTCCAGCAGTACTTCGGTGGCCCGACTACCTATTCCGAACAGCGAGGACATCCACGGTTGCGGATGCGTCACGCACCCTTCATAATCACCAACGCTGAAAAGGACGCGTGGCTCAAGCACATGGTTGCAGCTGTCAAGGCTGGCCAGCTTGACCCGGCGGTCGAAGAACGGATGCTCGACTATTTCGATATGGCAGCAACCCACATGATTAATCGATAGCACGCGTCTCTCACAATAGGGACCGAGTTCGTGGCGAGTAAGCTTGGCGGCTATGGAACTTCGCTCCAACAATGTGAGTCGTCTCGATGGTGGAACGTTCGACGTTCTTATCGTTGGTGGAGGCATCAACGGTGCTGTGTCGGCGGCGGTGCTTGCTGGCCGAGGGCTCGATGTTGCAATCATCGACCGCGGCGACTGGGCAGGCTTTACAAGCTCCTCCTCTTCAAACCTCGCCTGGGGTGGATTCAAGTACCTCAGTAATTACGAGTTGAACCTCGTGCGCAAACTCTCGCTCAGCCGCAACCGTTTGCTCAAGGCGTACCCGTCCAACATCACACAGCTCGGCTTCTTGGCAGCGATGGACGAGACGTCGCCGTTTCCACCTTGGCTGGCTGCGCTTGGCAGCTCTGCCTATTGGGCGATTGGAAACTTTCAGACCCATCGACCGCAGTTCCTCGGCCCACAGGAAATCAAGGAACAAGAACCGGTCGTCAAGATCGATAGCGTCCGCGGTGGCATCGAGTACTACGACGCCTACCTGCGCGACAACGACAGCAGGTTCGTCTTCAACTTCGTGCGACAAGCCATCGAAGCCGGAGCGACCGCTGCCAACTACGTCGAACTCACCTCGGCTGTTCAGCACGGGGCGAATTGGAACGTCGAGATGGTAGATCTCGAAACCAATGGATCGCTCAAGCTCACGGCGAAAGCAATCGTCAACGCGGCCGGACCGTTTGTGGACGAACTAAACGCTAAGTGGGAGAACCAAACCGAACACCGCATCGTCTACTCGAAAGGTATCCACCTCGTCGTTCCTCAGCTGACCGAGAACGAGCGTGTGCTCGCCTTCTTCGACGACACCCAACGACTGTTCTATGTGATCCCTATGGGGCGTCGTTCGGTGATTGGTACGACCGACACTCGAGTGCAGACACCCTTCACCGAAGTAACTCCGGAAGATCGCGAGTTCCTTCTTGAGCAGATCAACAATCGCCTCGACCTCGACGTGCCTCTGACACTCGACGACATCATCGCCGAGCGTTGTGGTGTGCGTCCGCTCGTCGTATTGAGCGACGGCGACGACCGCGAAGACATCGACTGGACCACCCTGTCCCGTAAGCACGAAATCGACCTCGATATCGAACGCCGGATCATCACGATCTTCGGCGGCAAGATCACCGATTGCCTCAACGTTGGCGAAGAGGTCGCCGAGGAAATAGAGAAACTCGGCTTCGCCCTCGCCCCAGACATTGGTGACTGGTACGGCGAGCCAACCGAGCAGGTTCGCGCCGACTTTATGGCTCAGGCCAAACGAATGAAGCTCGATTCCCTCCGCCACAAGAAGGGCGTCGAACCGTTGAGCGAACGTCTGTGGCGCAGGTACGGGAGACGTGCGTTTGCGATGCTCGATGAGATCCGGGAGAACCCAGCGATGGGTGAGGACATCTTGAAGTCTGCGGACTACATCCGCGCAGAGCTACACCATGCTGCTCGCCATGAGATGATCACCCACCTTGAAGATTTCATGTTGCGGCGATCAAAGATCGATCTGGTCGTACGCAACGAGAAGATCACCAGCGGCGACGGCCTCGCGGAAGTCGCACAAATCCTCTTTGGAGACAAGGCGGATACGAAGCTCGCCGAATATCTCCAAACCAAGCAAACCCCAGTTCCAACTCCGTAGGGAGATGTGAAGGCGTGGTGAACCCAGGGACGGTCGCTTAAGAAATTTTCGAAGCGACCGTACAGTAAGGATATGAAGATAGACCGTGGCGCGCTCGCCATCACCCTGATCTATGTCGTTCTGTTTGCGACTGCCATCTTCGCTGCGATCGATATCGACCCCGACGAGTTCCTGCTGGAAGAGGGTGGCTACGCCAGCAATCTCACCGTTCCCTTCAGTGTTCTTCTGACAGCGGCGCTGAGCGTGGTTGGTATCGAGCTGTTCGAGAACAGTGTCTGGGCGTACATCATCTGGTTCAGCAGCGCCGCCCTCAACTCGGTCGTCATCTACATGATTTCTAGGCGCACGCTCGACATGTTGCGCACCCCAACGTCATCGGTTGCGGCGGCTAGTCAGTCGTAAATTCGGGCTGCGTCCAATGCGTCGATAATTGGTTGAAGTGAAGCATTCTGCTGCTCGATGATCGATTCGGCAGGAGTTCCGGCGGTGAGACTTTCTCGCAAGAGCGTGCTTCCCGAAAGCTGATCCAGCCATCCGGGGCGGGACAGTGGATCGACGCCCGCATCGGTCGCTGCACCGAAGACGACTTCCATCAAATGGATACCGACCTCGGTCGGTCGGATCAATCTGTGGTCCGTCACCTCGAGGCGCACTGCGTCGATCGTCTGGTCCAGGTACGCAGGTTCGACGGTGATTCCGGCGAGCAGTGCTGGCTGTATTTGTTCGGCAACGAACCTGACGCCCGGCAGGTTTCGGTCATTCAGTTCGTTGGCGATGGTCGGAGCGTCGAGCCACGGTGCGCCGATGACCTGGAACGGAACCTCGGTGCCGCGCCCATAACTCAGGTTGGTTGCTTCGAAGTAGATCGTTGCCGGGTACAAGGTTGCGGCGTCAGTGTTGGTGATCGCCGGGCTTGGAGGGATCCACTCGAGGTTGGTGTCTTCCCACACCAAGTCGTGAGTCCAACCTTCCAGTTCTACGATCTCGAGATCGAGATTTGAGAGGCCCGGCAGAGCGTCGTTATCGACGATGAAGCGAGCAAGTTCGCCTGAGGTGAGCCCGTACACATCGGGAATTGAGTATTGGCCAACGAACGACGTTCTGCTGGGTTCGAGCAGGCCACCGCCGACCTGTCCGCCGAGTGGGTTTGGTCGGTCGAGTACCACGAAGGTGACATCAGCGGCTGCGGCAGCCTGCATCGACAGACCCATAGTGGAGATGTAGGTGTAGTAGCGCGTTCCGACGTCTTGGAGGTCATAAAGGAGCACGTCGATTGATTCGAGCATGCTCGACGTTGGTTGGCGGGTGTTTCCGTACAGGCTGAAGATCGGTGCACCAGTTGCCGGGTCGATGGCGTCGCTGACAGCGATACCGGCGTCAGCGGTCCCCCGAACACCGTGCTCGGGTCCGAAGAGAGCCACGAGGTCCACGTTGTTTGAGCGTTCGACCCAGTCGCTCAGATGAACCCCGTCGACGACGGAGTTCTGATGTGCGATCAAGCCAACGTTGGCTCCTGCGTATTGTGCAAAGTCGTTCGCCACCAGTCGCTGAGCACCGGTCACTACACCGTCGACGACCGCTTCGACGTCTTCAGCTTCGGGCGCTGCAGTAGTCGTGGTCGTTGTTTCGACCACTTCGGAAGTGGGCGTTACTGCGGTTGTGCTGGTCGTGCTGGCGTCGGTGGTTGCCGGAGCTTGCGTTGTCGTAGACGCAACAGAAGTGTCGGGTTCGTCGGTGATCTCGATCGTGGTCGTCGTTGGTGCGGTCGCCGCCTCTGTCTGCGAAGACGAGCAGCTCGATGCAACAATGGCAACGCCGATTACGACAGCAGCTAGCTTCACAGGGCGTTGGCGTGTTCGAGGGTTGGCGCCTCAGTGGGCGTGGCTTGGAACGATTCGGCAATGCGCTGACCGGCCCAGCGAGCCGGTACGAGCAAGATCATGGCCAAGATGCCATCGAGCCAATAGTGGTTGCCCGTCACTGCAACAACGACGAAGGTGATGGCGAAATGCGCTGGGCCTACCCAGCGCCACTTTCCCGATGCTGCTTGCCAGCCCCCCCAGCCAATAATTGCCGCCCACCCGACGTGGATAGATGGCAAGGCTTGTAGTTGGCCCGCAATGCCTCGACCCAGCACTCCATAGACCGACTGGCCATATGCGATTCCGGTATCGATCATGCCGGTCTGGTCGGTGAGTCGTGGCGGTGCGACCGGGATGAGCTGTATGAGAAGCGACAAACCCGTGAGCAGAGCAAGTGTGTTGCGCCATGTCGAGTAGTGCTCTCGGTGCCGGAGGAACAACCACACTAGGAAGATCCCCATGGCCGGTACGTGGGCTATTGCGTAATAGAGGTTGGAGAACTGCGTCCAGAACGAGGAGGGCAGTACCCATTGTTGCAACGTGAGTTCATTCGGTAGGAAGAGTGCACGCTCAAGTGCCCAGATCTGCTCACCGCGGGTGATGGCATCTTCGATGCCGAGGAGCGAGAGCCTTCCAGCGAGCTGCCACAGGGAATAGAGCGATGCGATGATCGCACCCTCGTTGGCAACCGCGTTAAGTCTCGGCGACGTCGATGACGTCACATTGCCAACGAGCGCGAAGAAAAGCGCAAGCGCAAGTCCGTATTCCCAAGGAAGCCACACATGGCCAAGATACCGCTCGCGCGGCGAAGCCGGTAAGCGGCCAGATCTGTGGGGAGAAGAGTGCTGTTAGAGCGTTAGCTCGAACGCAACCAAAGTTGCTCTTCTAGAACGTCTTCACCAAGGTTGCGCTTGGCGTCATCGGTGATCGAGTTGACGTGCTCAAGAAACTCATCGCTCGGTTGAACAAACTCGAGACCGTAGCGGATTCGCTTTGAGTCTTCGGCAGGCTGTTCTGATCGAACAATGGCACTGGTGGTCTCATCGTTGATAGTGACCTGCACTACCTTGCCGCGGCCAAGACGGTCGGACTTCTTAGCTACAACGGAAGCGCCAAACATCGACAAGTCAGCAACTGGAACCTCTGCGGTCTTGGCACGCCCGAGGGTGCCCTGGCCTGGAATCCAGATGTTGATGCTGATATCGGTTACGTATCTGCGAGCTATACGACGTTCCACCTAATCAGTATCGGTTACTTCTGTGCGTTCTTAAGAATTCCGAACGGATTAGGAAATGAATTGATTCTGGAAGCCCAGAACGTCAAGCGCGAAGCCGGGACTTTTGGACCTTGCCCATGGAGTTTCGAGGCAATTCGTCCAGGATCTCGTATCTACGAGGCACCTTGAACCCTGCCAGTCGCTCTCGAGCCGCATCCGACACGGCCTCGATATCGACCGCTTCGGCCTCGTTACTGCACACAACGAACGCTACGACACTCTCGCCGAGGTCGGGATCGGGGAGACCAACGACCGCCGATTCCAAAACCGAAGGATGCTCATCGAGGACCATCTCGATCTCCCGCGGGTAAATGTTCAGCCCCCCGGAGATAATCATGTCCCCCGAACGGCCTTCGAGTGTCAGGCGGCCTTCATCGTCGACCGAACCAACATCTCCGGTAATGAACCAGTCGTCACTGAACGATTCGGCAGTCTTGTCGTCTTGGCGCCAATATCCGGCAAACAGATTCGGACCCTTCGTCTGGACGATGCCGACTTCGCCGGGTTTACACGGACTCTCGTGTGCCATCACACGAAGCTGAACCCCGGGAAGCGGAAACCCGACCGTGCCCGGCACGCGTTCGCCTTCGTAGGGGTTGGACGTGATCATTCCGGCTTCGCTCATGCCGTAACGCTCCAGAATTGTATGGCCGGTGCGCGAGGTGAAATCTTCGTGCACGGCGCTGGTCATCGGCGCCGAACCGGATGTAAACAGGCGCATCTTCGAGCACGCCTCTGGGCCAAAGTCGGGTTGGGCCAAGAGGCGAATGTAGTGAGTTGGCACTCCCATCATGACGGTCGCTTCCGACATCAGCTCGATGCTCTGGTCCACGTCGAAGCGCGAGCAGAACAACACGGTGCTCGCGTTGAGCATTGCTGTATGGAGTGCCACGAAGAGACCATGCACGTGATAGATCGGCAGCACATGCAGCAGAACGTCGCCGGGTGTGAATCGCCAGATCGCGTGGAGCGTCAGGGCGTTCGAAGCCAGGTTTGCGTGGGTGACCATTGCACCCTTCGAGCGACCGGTCGTGCCGCTGGTGTAGATCATCGCCGCAAGATCATCTGCCAAACGCGTCTCTACCTCCATCCACGGCTCGGCGTCATCGGCTTCGGCCACCAAGTCGCCGAGCGTCGAGGTGGTGACGAGAACCTGGGGCTCGGCATCGGAAACGAAGTAGTCGACTTCTGCGCTGGTGTAGCTGGTATTCAACGGCACGTAGACCGCCCCGATGCGCAGACAGGCGAGGTAGATCGCCACAGCGTCGGTCGACTTGTCGATCTGTGTGACCACTCTGGCACCAGGGGTGACGCCTCGATGACGAAGTGCTGCGGCGAATTGTCCCGATCGTTCGTCGATCTGGCGATAGGTGCGCGCTGCGCCGTTGGTTGGAACGAGAAACTGTCTATCGGGCGCTACAGCCCAGTGGGATCGAAATAGGTCGAAGACGTTGCCGTTCATGACGGCAAGTTAGCAAGCCAGGGGTTTAGAACGTATCCCAGATGTAGCTAACAGCCGCTTCGATCTCTTCTGCGCTGAGGTCGTCTCCGAAAGCGGGCATGCCTCGTCGACCGTTGGTGACAACCTGGACACCGAAGGCCTGGTCTGGCTGTCTTTCAGCAATTCCCTGGATGTTGGCGCCCCGGCCGCCGCTGCCGTCCTCGGCGTGACAACGTGCGCAGTTGGACTCGTATACGTTCTGACCGTCGACGGCAATCGCTGGGACTTCTGCTTCTTCGGCTGGAGGCTCTTCCTCAGCTGGAGGCTCTTCTTCTGCGGGAGCTTCGGTAGTGGTCTCGGCCGGAGCTTCGGTGCTGGTCTCAGGGGCAGCGGTCGTGGTGGTTTCAGCCTCTTCAACTTCTTCAGCTTCGGCGGGCTCTTCTTCGACCACTTCGTCAACCGTCTCTTCGACTGTTTCTTCGACGGCGTCGACAACGTCAGAAGCCGCGTCGCCGCTACTGCCGCACGCAGCTGCGATCAACGAGAGGACAGCGACCAAGGTGATGAAGAAACGGCTTCTCATCTGAGCTCCAAACAAATAGGTGACGAAACGATCGTAGAGCGATCAACTTACTACCACACAAACTTCGGCAGGGATTTGGTTCTATTGAGGTCAACGAATGAGTGCGCCGAATCCCCTCAGGGAGACTAGCTAAGAAATCCCCAGCTCTGCTCTGCACCAGAGTGTCCGGTTCGGATCGTCCAGATCACCGCGACGATCGACGTCACGAGAGCTAGACCCGATACGACCCGATGCAGGGGATGCTCTCTCTGGAAGAAGTCGGTCACGTTGTTGGTCACGATGGCCACGATTGTGACCGCTTGAACCAGAACGATCAGACGTAGCTGTTCACCCAAGGTGCGATGCACGTCGATTCGTTCGCCGGCATCGAGAAGCTCTGACAGGGCTGCTCCACTGCTCGTGGCGAGAAATGTTGCGATCGCTGTGGCGACGCTGAAGAGGGCAACTCCTGGCCCGACCGTGTCGAGCCAGCGCGGCCGGGCAATCAGCGCAATAACCGCTAGTGCCATAAGGGGAATAGCCACGACCGGAAAGTGCACGATCAGGGGGTGAGCAGGAAGTCCAAAGATTCGTTCCATCGCCGAAGAATACTGCGAGAACGGACCTTGTGCGTCGCAGGTGAAGAATTGGACTTGTGACAACCTCATAAACGATCAGAAGCGTCGAGGTGTGTAAATGCTGAGAATTGCTCATACTTGTTTCATGGGAAAACTCGTTCCGCTTTTAGTCGCCACGACTCTGACCGCCGCAGCATGCTCTTCTGACACGGTCAGCCTCGATACAGACCCGGTTGCCGAGTCTGACGAAACCGAGACAACTGAAGAGGAGACTGCAGTGGAGCCAGGAGAGTTCGCATTCGAAGTACCAGTAGGTCAAGCCATCGACTTCGGCCCAGCCCCAGCAGTGCCCGAGGGCGAGTTGTCGCCAGAGAACGCGGCCCTGCTCGAGCTAATTACTTCGACCGATATCGACGAGATCACGTTCAGCGGAGAGCAGCTCGACGCGTTGGAGACCCTCGGACAAAGCGGAGACCCGCGACTTGGATGGGTGTTCGTCGACATCTTGCGGTTCACCCGAGACCTCAATCAGGCCAACGCTCTCACCGCTGCATCCTCGGACCTTCTCGGCTTTCAGTTCAGCTCGACTGAC
>CAZHUR010000036.1:0-12266 GCA_964535395.1 uncultured Acidimicrobiales bacterium | reverse complement strand
TGATGCGCCGCATCGTAGAGGGCCCCAAGACCGAGGCTGAGCTGTTCACCCTCATAAACGCTGCCCTCTCGGGTGTTAGCGTCGACGAGAGCGAAATTCGCGACACGCTTAACGTGCTGGTGGAACGCGGCTTGGTAGCCGAAGATGAAGACGGCAACTGGTTCGAGCGCAAGGACTAACCCAAGAACGAAGTGATACCGGGCTCGCCTAGGCCAGGGCGGGTTCGGGCCTAGCCGCGAGCTTTCGCTGTTGTTGTGCCGATAGTCGGCTTGCGAGAAATACCAGGGCGACGGCCACAACTCCTGCTGTTGTCGCGGTAAACCATGCTGTTCGATAGCTTGCCTCTTCGGCGATGGTCGCAAGCACCGGCGCTCCGGCGATTCCGCCCATAAACACCCCGGTCACAACAAAGCCGGTAGCGGTGCCAGGGGTCGTGGTCGCGTTCTGTACGACCGTGTAGTACATCACTCCAGGCCACCCCCACGCCCCGATAAACGCAATTGTCGAACCCGCCCACACGAGCGCTTCGCCTCCGTCGCTCAAGAAGAGCAGTAGGAAACCCAGAGATCCAATGGCCATCATCACACCGAGCTCGATGAACCCGCGCGAGCTTCTGCGTCCAGCGAACCAACCAATCCAGGTTCGGCTGATGATCGTCACGACGCTTCCGATCACAAGTGCCAACCCACCGGCTCGCTCCGAGAACCCTGCCTCGGCGAACGCATCGACGGTGAGCACCGCCAAGCCGTTTCCAGCCGCCCCACCAAGAAACCCTGACACGGCGAGTGTGAGTAGATAGGGCCAGTCGGCACCGACCGGGCGTCGCTGCTCTCGGGTGGCAGCTTCACCATCGTGATTCGGGATGATGAAGATCGATGCAAAGGCCACCACCGAGTAGGCAAGAAACGCAGTGCGCCAATCAAAGCTGGTGTCGACGCTACCGACGACCACCCCAGCGATGAGTGAACCCAGGGGCACCGCACCTTGTTTGAAGCCGAAACCCAAGCCACGCCGAGATTGGCCGACCATCGCCAACACGCGGTTCCCGCCGAGTTGACCGGAGGTGTTGCTAACCCCTGCTACCGCAAGCGCGAGCGCCAGAGTCCCGAACGACGATGAAATGGCGACGAGGATCGACGCAACTCCGCCTCCGACAGAGGTGAGGGCGAACCCGGCCCGAGTTCCCCAGCGGTCGATCAGGCTGCCGATCGTAAATGAGCCAACCGCCGATGTAATGAAGTAGGCCGAGATCGTAAGACCGAACTGGGATTTGCTAATCCCTAAGTCCTCTTGCAGCCGGACTGCGAATCCCCCAGCAAAGAACAACGGGAACGAGGCAACGACTGCGAACACCCCGGCGGTTGCGAGCGGACGCTCGTCGAGCACCGAACTCCGAAGCAACCGCATGCTATATGATATACGATCGCCCTATCGAGTACCGAGAGGGGCGACATGACAGGCACTGTGCTCGTTCACGGCGGGACGGTAGTCAATGGCGGCCGAACCCAGCGAGTCGATCTGCGAATTGTCGACGGAAAGATCGATTCGGTAGGCCTCGACCTCCCACCAGCGGACAGAACCATCGATGCGACCGACCTGCTTATCTTTCCCGGTGGCGTCGATACCCACGTGCACCTCATGGAACCGGGCGATCCCTCTCGAGAAGACTTTCCCTCGGGAACCGCTGCTGCAGCGTCGCGCGGGGTTACGACCATCATCGAGCACACCCACGGACACCCGATTCGCGAGGTGAAGGACCTGCTCGAAAAGAAGTCCCACCTCACCGGTCGCGCCAACGTCGATTACGCATTGGCCGCGCACACCTGGCCCGACCGCATCGAGTTGATCGGCGACCTCTGGCGAGAGGGTGTGGCGTTCTTCAAAATCTTCACCTGCACGACGCACGGGGTGCCCGGGCTCGACTCTTCGAACATGCTCTCCGCTCTGCGGGCGATCAGCGACGCAGGTGCGTCGACGCTGATTCATTGCGAAGACGAAACCATCACCGCCGCTGCCGAGAAAGCACTGAAACAGAGCGGGCGGACCGATAACGGCATCCTCATCGAGTGGCGCAGTCGCGAGGCCGAAATCGCCGCGACCGCAGCAACCGCATCGCTCGTTGCTGTCACCGGCGCACACGCGACGATCGCACACGTCAGCAGCCCGGCGGTAGCAGCGGTGGTCGCCGACGCGCGTCGTCGAGGTGCCGATCTTGCCGCAGAAGCATGTCCGCAGTACTTTTCGCTCCGCGAAGAGGAGGTCCACGACCACGGGGCGCTCCGGAAGTTCACTCCCCCGGCGCGCATTCGTAGCGATGAGGATGAGGCAGAGATGTGGGACTTGGTTCGCTCAGGTGTGTACTCGCACTTCTCGACCGATCACGCTCCGTCTACCAAGGACCAAAAAACCGGCGACATCTGGGTGTCGCCGTTTGGCCTGCCCGGACTCGACACGACGTTCCCGTTTCTTATCGACGCGGCGATAACGGGAAAGATCGAACTGACCGACGTGGCCCGCCTCTACAGCGAAATGCCAGCCAAGCGCTATCAGCTCTACCCACGCAAGGGCTCGCTGGCGGTGGGCAGCGACGCCGACTTCGTGTTGGTAGACCCAGCGGGCTCGTGGATCGTGGCCGAATCAGACCTCTACTCAAAGGCCGGGTGGAGTCCATTTAGCGGTCGCACGCTTCGCGGCCGGATGATGGCGACGTATCTCGGCGGCGAGGAGATCGCCACAGACGGCGTTTCTCACCAGCTTCGTTCCGGTGATTTCGTCTCCGGCCCCGGTGCCGCCGTATAACCACCTCTCACACGCGTTATATATGATGTAGGAAACGAATACCGCAGGGGCTTGTCGCCACCGCGTTCGATGAACAGGGAGTTCAGATGCCAGCACTTTTCGGAGGTCATTCATGAGCTACGAGGAGCGAGTCCCCCTAATTTCAGGTGAAGACGCAAGCGGCGATACCAAGGTGCTCTTCGATGCCGTCGAGGCAATGCTCGGCCGTGTTCCCGCCTCATATCAAGTGCTCGCCCACTCGCCTCACGTCGCAAAGACGCTCGTGCCGTTTAACGCCACACTCCAACGCGAGGGCGCGGGCAGCGTGCTCGAGACGAAGATCAAAGAGATGATCGTGATTAAAACGAGTCATCTCAACGGCTGTGCCTATTGAACGGCTCACAACACGTCGCTTGGTCAAGCGGCAGGAATCACCCAGGAGCAGATCGACGTGATCGGCACCGACGAGTACATGGACTCCGACCTCCTTACCGATCGTGAGAAGGCAGCGGTCCTGTGGGCAGAACACGTGACCTTAAACACCGCTCGCGAGAGCAACGGTGTGTTTGAGCAAGTGAGCCCGCTGTTCAACGAATCGGAGATGGTCGAAATTACCCTAATGAGCTGTTTTTTCAACATGTTCAACAGATTCGTAGACGCTCTACGGGTTCCGGTCGAGGTTGCGAGCGAAGTCGACAAGATCAAATCCTCACTACATCTCGATGCCGACAAGGTCAAGGACTACTACCAGACCGTGGTCGACACCTGGCCCGGCACCTGGCCGGAGCCGAAAGGCTAGTAACACCATCGAGGAAGTTGAACAGTTAGGGGAGGCCAATGTCTAGGCAAACAATTCGGGTCGGTGGATACGCGCCCAAAGACTCGGTACACAGCCGGGCGGTCGACCGGTTTGCCGAAGAGGTCGACCAGCGATCAAACGGTGAACTCAAAACCGAGATCCTGTACAACGTCATGGACGACGGGAGGCCAGCGACGGCGCTCTTCGACATGCTCGATGCTGGCGAACTGACCTGGTGCTACTACTCGAGCAGCTATCTCGGTTCCCAAGTTCCCGAGTTGAACGCTCTCGAGGTGCCATTTCTCTTCGATACCGTGACCAAGGCTCATGGCGAGCTAGACGGCCCGTTCGGCACGGCCCTTGCGAACGCGGTCCGGGTACAAGCCGGCTACGAAGTCCTCGGATTTTGGGACAACGGGCTGCGACACCTCACGAACAACACACGCGATATTCGAAGCCCACAAGACTCCGCCGGGCTGCGCATTCGTCTTCAGCCCAACGCAATCCACGAAGAGCTGACGCGGGCGTGGGGAATGGACCCGGTGACAGCCGAACTCAGCGCGGGTATTGAAATGATCAAGGCCGGAGAGGTCGACGCCCAAGAGAACCCTCTCGCCAACTCCGTTGCGTACGGCGTGGACCACCGACACATCACCCTTTCGGCTCACCTGTACGGTGCCCGCGGACTCTTCGCCAGCCCTAGCGAGCTCGAAAAACTCGGCGAGGCAGCAGATGTGGTCCGAGCTAGCGCTCGCGCTGCTATCGACTATCAACGCGAAGCTGCTGCGGCGTACGAAATCGAACTCCGCGAACGCTTGGAAGCAGAAGGCCGCGTCATCGTCGACCTGACCCCCGCCGAACGGCAGGACTTCATCGACGCCTCCGCTGAGGTCATCGAGAGCGCCCGGTCGAATGTGGCCCCCGAGCTGCTGGATCTCTTGTCGTGACCGCTCGCCAGCGTGTCGCTGCGAATATGGCAGAGGCGGCCAACGTCTTCATCGAGGCGCTCGATGAAGACCAACGGGCGAGAATGGTCTGGCCTCTGGGTGGCGACGAGCAGACGACGTGGTTCTATACCCCCACCGACCACGGCGGTCTTTCCTTGGCCGAAATGACCGGGGCACAGCACCACCTGCTCTACAAACTGTTGTCGACCGGGGTGTCGCGAGCAGGCTACGTCACCGCATCTGCAATCATCGGCCTCGAAAACGTTCTCGACATGACCGAAGGGTGGGCAGGTTCCTTCCGCGGACGAGAACGGGCCAGAGACCCCCTCCTCTACTGGGTGGCCATCTTCGGTGATCCCTCATCGAACGATTGGGCCTGGAGGTTCGGTGGACACCACATCTCGTTGAACTACCGGATTTCCGACGGCGAGGTCGTCGGTACGACCCCGAGCTTCTTCGGTGCTGATCCAGCCGACAGCCCCTTGCTAGGCCCTCACCTTCATCGCCCGCTCGCCGGCGTCGAGGACCTCGGCCGAGAACTGGCTCATGGCCTGGACGAGAGCGACTTTCAAACCGCACTGATCTCGCAGGTGGCGCCGGTCGACATCGCAACGGCCAACCGCACGACAATCTCAGAGGGAGACCGCCCGCTTGGACTTCAGCATGTCTTTCGCACCTTGACCGAAAAGGACACAGCCCTTTGGGCTGAACGTCAGCTAAATGCGGAGAAAGCTCTCGGCTTTACCAAAGAGCACGACGATGCCCTTGCGTTCTCTGCTGCTCCGAAGGGTCTCAGCGTTTCGGGGATGGCCTCAGACCAGAAGGAGATCGTGCGAGCTCTTCTCGGCTGCTACCTCGAACGACTGCCCGACGAACTCGCCGACGAGGAGATGGCGAAGTTCGAGGGCGACTTGATCGACTCGCTCAGCTTTGCCTGGGCAGGCGGAATCGAAAAGAACGAACCGCACTACTACAGGATTCAAGGCGGTGACCTGCTCGTCGAGTACGACAACACTCAACGGGGAGCAAACCACATCCACGCGGTATGGCGAGACCTGCGAAACGACTTCGGCGGCGATGCGCTTGCCCAGCACTACCAGAACCACGACCACCACTAGGACAGGCCATGTCTGAACTGACCGCTATTGCTCACCTCATCGACCGGCCCGTCTGGGCGGTGAGCGGAGTGGTCAAAGAGCGTCAGCAAGATCTCGAGATCGCCGGATCGCTACCCGTTTCTACGTTTGCGCCGCTCATCAACCTGATCCCCTTTCGTGATGACCTCACCGTCTCGCTCATCAACAGGCGCTACATCTATCGAGACCCTCAGGTCACCGCAGCGTTCGTCGAGGCTCTGGGCGAGGCTGGCTTGTTCGAACGCGACGGTGACCAACTCTCAGCCGCACCTCGCGTGCAAGCCCTCGCGAACGAGGTAAATGCGACTGTCGATATCATCTGCTCTGAGTTGTGGGGCGCTGACGACGAACATGCCCTCAGCGTGTCTAAGATGGCCCGACGTGTGCTCGACGCGGCGACCGACCGCCATGGCCTGGTCGGCTTCGCGCAGAGGACGACCGAGCCCACAGACACCCTGCACCAGCTGTGGTCTCGTCTGACGGCACTGCGGCTTGTGCGAAACGAGGCACACGTCGCTGCGTGGACCGATGTGGGTCTGACCCCGAACGATGTCGAGGTGCTCACGTCGGCCTGGGCGGGTACCGCGACCCAAGGAGACTCGGCCCCGAGCCAAGGGCTCATCGAACGCGGATTCGTCACCGACGGCGTGGTCAACGAGGAGGGACTACGCGTTCGTCAACAGATCGAAGATGCGACCGACGACGGTGTGCGTCAGGCGTACGCTGCCATCGATACCTCACGATTCTTGGATCTGTTGATCGACCTCGCTCCCACCGCCTGAGCCACATGTTCAAAACCACCGCAGACATCCTGGAGGCTGGCCAGGCGAGCATCGAAGCGAACTTGGCTGCACATATCGCGGCCGGGGCCGGCGATGAGAGCACGGTTCGAGCAAATAGTGACGCACTGGACCGAATGAAGTTGGTGCCGTCGGTGGCGGCGGGCGTTGGCGACGCGCACACAGCCACGACCGTGCTGGGTCTCGACCTTCAGATCCCTGTCGTGACCGCGCCGATGGGCCCGGTCGAGTTGATACATCAACAAGGGGCCGCCGCTATTGCTGATGGCGCAGATCGGGCTGGCGCAGCGACCACGATCGCACTCACCTCTGCGCCATCGCTCGATGTCGCCGCCGGATCCAACGACAACGCTCTCTTTCAGCTGTATTGGTGGGGTGACCGCGACTGGGTCCTCTCGATGCTTCGACGCGCCGGCGCGGCGGGCTATCGGGCCGTCGTGATCACCGTCGACGTTCCCGACTACGGAACTCGATGGGTCGACATACGAAACGGCTTCGACCACCACGGCCAGATGGCACTGCCCAACCTGACCGACGCTCCAACGGAGCGAGACGTCAGGCTGTCCTTCCAACGTCGACTCGACTTCGCCGATATTGCGTGGGCCGTCGACGTGTCGCCTGTACCAATCGTCCTCAAGGGTGTGCTATCGGCCGCTGACGCTCGCCAAGCAATCGATGCCGGGGTGTCCGCGGTCTATGTGTCTAATCACGGGGGGCGGGCTCTCGCCGGCCAGATCGGCACGATGGATGCGTTGCCCGAGATCGTGGAAGAGGTCGCCGGTACCGTCGCCATCATCGTCGATGGGGGATTTTCGACAGGCGAAGATATCGCGAAGGGCCTCGCTGCGGGAGCCGATCTCGTGGCGATCGGCCGTCCAATCGCGTATGCACTAGCAGCCGAGGGCGCGACAGGAGTCGAGAGCTATCTCAACCTTCTGCAGAGCGATCTCCACACGGCGCTGACCGTGCTCGGAGCCTCGACGCCCGGCGACCTGAGCACCTCACACCTGCGCCGCATCGGCTAAGAACCGAAATTTGGGTGCTACATACGGCGGAGGAGTTCTTCTTTCTTCTTTTGGAACTCTTTGTTGCTGAGCACACCGCGGGAGCGAAGCTCGTCGAGTTGAGCAATCTGGTCGGGGATCGACTCGACCGGAGCTGCTGACGCACCGCCGCCTCCTGAACTAGCCTCGCCCATGCGCTGGAGTCGGCGGTCTTCGTACTTTTCTTTCTGGTTGTAGATCTCGGCTTGGACGAGGTTCGGCTTGCGAATGTTGGTGAAGGTCTGGCGTCCACCCTCGCCCGCGCTTTCGATCCCGAGGTTTCCAGACCCGAGGAGGCGTTCGGAAGCGGTCTGTTCAAAGAACACGGTGTTGATGCGGTCGAGGGGGATCTCGATGCCGTTTTTCGCTACGACTCCCTTACGTGAAATCACCCGCTCGGTCGTGACAACGAATTCGGTCGTGGACCAGGTTGCATAACGCTTGGCGAAGCCCAGGAGAACAACCAGCACGACCACCGCAGCCAGGATCTTCGCGACCGTCCACGCGGTGCCGTCGCCACCCAGCCCGACGAGCGCTAGAGCGCCGATGATACTGAGCGCAAGCAGAGCGCTGATGGGCAGCATCGTGACCCAATGCGGGTTCATGTCGACGACAACTTGTTCGTCGTCGCTCAGAAGGTCCGGTGAGAATCCCATATTTCCGATGCTAGCAACCCAGAGCGATCCGCCACGACGTATCCAACCCCGGCTGTGGTAGCGGGATTGTCGGTGCACCTAGCTAGTGTCTGTTTCGTGACCGATTCGGCTACCGAACAGATACTCGCAGGACTCAATACCGAGCAGCGACAAGCAGTGACCAGCCCAGCCGAAACGCTGGTCATTCGCGCTGGCGCAGGCTCGGGCAAGACCCGCGTGCTCACCCGGCGTATTGCCCATGGCGCAGCCACCGACGCCATCGACCCACGACGCGTGCTGGCTCTCACCTTCACCCGGAAAGCAGCGGGAGAACTCAACTCGCGATTACGTCAGCTCGGCCTACGCCAAAGCGCAGCGGCGGGCACCTTTCACGCGATCGCACTGTCGCAGCTTCGAAAACAGTGGGAACAAACCAACACCGCTCCCCCGACGCTGCTCGACCGAAAGTTCGGATTCGTTGCACGTCTGGTTCCTCGCGTCAACGACCGAACAACCCCGCTCGACCTCGTCGCCGAGATCGAGTGGGCCAAGGCCCGCCGCATCCATCCAGAGAACTACCCTGACGCTGCCCGTAAACACGATCGCAAGCCGCCGATGGAACCTGAACGTGTCGCCCAAATCTACGAGCAATACGAAGAGGCAAAGGCCAAGCGAAACCTCATCGATTTCGACGACATTCTGATTCGTTGCGGGCGCATGCTCCAACGTGATCGCAACGCTGCCGACGCCTTCCGCTGGTCGTTCCGCCACATCTTCGTCGACGAGTTCCAGGATGTGAACCCACTCCAGTTCGCACTCCTGAAGGTCTTTGTTGGCCCCGAGCCAAAACTGTGCGTCGTCGGCGACTCACGCCAGGCCATCTATGCCTGGAACGGAGCCGACAGCTCCTATCTCGACGACTTCGATACCCACTTTCCCGGCGCTCAAAGCGTTTCACTCAGACAGAACTACCGGTCTAGTCCAGAGATCTTGCGATGCGCGTCGGCCGTTCTACCCGATCACGACGCGCTCGAGCCCACGCTTCCATCGGGTCCGGCACCGAGTGTCTCCAGCCATACCACCGACGAAGCCGAAGCTCGTGGCATTGCCCGCGCGCTTCGCAACAAGCACGGAGGCCAGACTCGCTGGCGCGACATGGCGGTTCTCGTTCGCACCAACGCCCAGGTCGCTGTTCTCGCCGAAGCGCTTTCCGACGCCGAGGTTCCAGTCGCCGCGCGAGGTGAAGGAAAGCTGATCGAGCGTCCTGAGGTTCTCGACGCTGTCGATTCGCTGCGTCGTGCGGGCCAACCCTTGGCCGGTTCGCTCGACGATCTCAGCAATCAGATCGAGGCGGAAGTATCCGAACTCCTCGACGAAGACCCCGATTCAGAAGATGCCGGGTCGTCGGAGAAAATTCAACTATTGCGCGCATTCATCCGGCTCGGCCGTGACCATCTGGCAGTAGACCCCGAAGCTTCGCTTCAAGCCTTTGTCGAGTCGCTGAAGTCGGGCACGCACGAAAGCGCCACCGCAGGTGGCGATCGCGTCGATGTCACCACCTTCCACCAGGCAAAGGGTCTCGAATGGGATGTTGTACACGTGGCCGGTATGGAGCGGGGTCTGTCTCCGATCGGGCATGCAAAGACCCCGGAAGCTCTCGCTGAAGAACACCGCCTGATCTACGTCGCACTCACCCGAGCTCGCCGCCATCTGCACCTTCACTGGGCAAAAGAGCGGCGCTTTGGCGACCGCGTGTCGAAGCGAAGCCCCTCCCCCATGCTCGACGACATCACGGCTGCGGCACGAGGGATAGACAACCGAAGCGGCCGATCAAAGAGCGCCCGAAACGCCGCTGCACTTCGCAAAGACATGTCCGCCCGAAACGGCGGGCCGCGATTCAAGCCGGCCGAAGACACCTCCGACCCGGTCTTTGTTGCCTTGCGCGAATGGCGACTCTCGGTGTCTCGAGCTCACGATGTGCCGGCGTTTGTTGTCTTCAACGACAAGACTCTGCATGCGCTCGCCCGCGACCGGCCAACAAACAAGTCGGGCCTGCTCGCCGTAAGTGGCATTGGTCCGGCCAAAGCCGAACAATACGGCGAAGAGGTCCTCGACCTCATTGCGCAAGCTACAGACTGAAGCTGTTCCGCCGGTCTGGCTTAGGGCAGCGGACCCAACAGGCCGGTAAGTAGCTGGTCTTGTTCTTGGGCGTGAATCCGGGCAGAACCGGTTGCGGTGCTTCCAGACTCCGGACGAGAGAACCGCTGGATCTTGTGGGTCTCGCCATGGCCGTCGTAAAGACGACCTTTCACGAAGTTCCAGGCGCCCATGTTCTCTGGCTCTTCCTGTAGCCACACGATGCGACGAGCGTTTGGATGCGCTGCAACGACCTCAGCAACCTGGTTAGCTGGCCATGGGTAGAGCTGTTCCACTCTGGTGATCAAAGCATGTGCGCCGGTCTTGTCACGTCGGGCAAAAGCGTCGATCGCAACCTTGCCCGTGGCAAAGATGAGGTCGGTGACCTCGTCGGCTGCCGGCGGGTTCGGATCTTCGAGCGTCTCGTGGAAGCGTCCATCGGTGAGCGAAGAAACAGGCGAGCGAGTGGTCTTGGCACGCAACAACGACTTCGGTGTGAACACGACGAGCGGCGAGCGCACATCGCGTTTCATCTGGCGACGGAGCAAGTGGAAAAACTGTCCAGCGGTAGTGACGTTCGCGATCTGAACGTTGTCTTCTGCAGCGAGTAGCAAGAAGCGTTCGACGCGCGCAGAAGAGTGTTCTGGGCCCTGGCCCTCATAGCCGTGCGGCAGCAGCATGACCAGACCGGAGGTCTCGTCCCACTTGTCTCGAGACGCCATGATGAACTGGTCGATCACGATCTGGGCGCCGTTGACGAAATCGCCAAACTGGGCTTCCCACAAGTTGAGTACTTCGGGTCGTTCGACCGAGTAGCCGTACTCGAAACCGAGCGCCGCGTATTCCGACAGCAGTGAATCGTAGATCCAGAGCTTGGAGTTTTGGATCGACCCCTCGAGCGGAACAAACTCGCTTCCGTTCTCATAGTCGACGAGTGTCGAGTGACGGTGTGAGAACGTGCCTCGACGAGAATCCTGGCCAGACAAACGCACCGAGACGCCTTCATTGAGCAAGGTGCCGTAGGCGAACGCCTCGCCGAGAGCCCAGTCGACCTCACCCGCTTCATACATGGCATCGCGGGCAGCGAACTGGTTCACGAGCTTTGGATGCACCGTGAAACCTTCGGGAGTATGCGCCAGCGCCGAGTAGACCTCGTCGAGCTTCTCCTTTGGGACCTTGGTAACAGCGGGTGGCAAAACGCCGACGGGAGGACTTGGCTCAGCGGCCTTTGCGTCCGGATCGTGCTCGACGGACCGAGTCGTGTCGAGTGCAACTTGAAGTTGTTGACGGAAGTCGTCGAGAGCCTGCTCGGCCTCTTCAAGAGTGAGGTCGCCACGCTTGATAAGCGCCTCGGTGTAGAGCATGCGCACCGAACGACGGGTTTCGATGGCCTTGTACATCAGCGGCTGGGTGTAGCTAGGGTCGTCGCCCTCGTTGTGACCGTGTCGGCGGTAGCCAATCAGGTCGATCACGGCGTCCTTGTTGAACTTCTCGCGGTACTGGAACGCAAGCTCGGCAACTCGGACGCACGCCTCGGGGTCATCTGCATTCACATGGAAAATTGGTGCCTGAATCAGCTTGGCGACATCGGTTGAGTACTCGCTCGAGCGAGCGGCGTGGGGTGCGGTAGTGAAGCCGAGTTGGTTGTTGATGATCAGGTGCACGGTTCCGCCGACCTTGTAGCCACGGATCTGGCTCAGGTTCAACGTTTCGGTGACTACACCCTGGCCAGCAAACGCTGCGTCGCCGTGGATGAGAACCGGCAAGACGGGGTATTTGCGCTTCGGATTCATTGGCGTCTTGTCCATCTTGGCTCGCGCTGTGCCGATCACGACCGGGTCGACCGCTTCGAGATGAGATGGGTTCGCAGCCAGCGTGACCGGAATTGCCGAGCCAGCGCGCGATGTAAATGTACCGCTCTGACCCAGGTGATACTTCACGTCGCCCGAGCCCTGGACGGCGTCGGCGGAGATCGCGCCTTCGAACTCTTCA
>CAZHUR010000035.1:10796-12374 GCA_964535395.1 uncultured Acidimicrobiales bacterium | reverse complement strand
GCTCGAGGATCAGGCGGCTGCTCCATCATTCGCAGCTTCGCTGGCATTCGCAGCTGCGCTGGCTGCCTCAACAAGCGCAGCGAATGCACCTGGATCGGAAACTGCGAGGTCGGCAAGAACTTTGCGATCTACTTCGATTCCAGCTTCCTTCAGTCCAAACACAAACTTGCTGTAGGTGGTGCCGTTCTGGCGACAAGCCGCGTTGATGCGCTGCACCCAGAGGCGACGCATCTCGCCCTTGCGAGCCCGGCGGTCACGGAAGGCGTAGTTGCCCGAGTGCATGACCTGTTCGTTCGCCGCACGATATGAGCGGCTCTTATTTCCGTAGTACCCCTTGGCCTTCTTCAGGGTGGCTTTACGGCTCTTACGACCGTTCACCGAGCGCTTTACGCGTGCCATGGTGTGTCTCCTTTAGTAATCGTTCAGTGGTGGGGTTAGTTGCCGAGCATCTTGTCGATGTTTTTGGCATCGGCAGGTGCGACGTCGGCGTCGCCGAGGAAGCGCGCCTTACGCTTTGAGCTCTTCTTTTCAAGCATGTGGTTGCGGTTGGCCTTGTTGCGGCGCAGCTTTCCAGAACCGGTCTTCTTGAAGCGCTTTTTGGCGCCACTGTGTGTCTTCATCTTGGGCATGAGGACCTCCTTTATTCGGTTGTCTTCTAGGGGGTTATTCTTCTTCGTTCGAGGATTCAGAACGTGCGTCCTGTTCGGCAAGCTCTTGAGCTTCCGCTTCCTCTTCGGCCTTTTTGACTACGGCCAACTTCTTCTTGTCTGGTCCAAGAACCATGACCATATTTCGGCCTTCGAGGTTCGGTCCGAACTCGACGTTCGCGATGTTGTCAACCACGTCTGCAATGTCATCGAGGATTCGGCGTCCAAGCTCTGGATGCTGCATCTCTCGACCACGGAACATAATCGTGACTTTGACCTTGGAACCATCTCGGAGGAACTTGACCACCTTCTTTGTCTTGGTGTCGAAGTCGCCTTGACCAATCTTTGGCCGGTACTTCATCTCCTTGACTGTGATGTTCGTGCTCTTCTTTCGAGATTCCTTTTCGCGCTGCGATTGTTCGTACTTCCACTTTCCGTAGTCCATAATCCGGCACACAGGAGGATTGGCTTTGCTAGCAACCTCTACGAGGTCGAGGCCTAGATCCGCTGCCATTGCCATGGCTTCACGGGTGGGACGAACGCCCATCTTCTCGCCATCTGGTCCAACGAGGAGGACTTCGTTTGCACGAATTCGTTCGTTGATCCTGGCTTCGGGCTTATCAGCTATGACTGCTCACTGCGCAATGGCAGTTCCTTTCGTCGGGCTCTGACCGCTACCCGTGGCACTGAGGTCTTACAGCCATCGCGAATGAACCTTCTTCTGAGAAGGTCGCACGGTACGAAAGTCTGTAGGACCCAGCGCACCCTCAAGTGGCGGGGTGGGAGTGACCAGCCTGTAAAAACTGACACTCCGCTTCAGAACAAATTTAGTTACTAGACAGCATAGGCTACGGACTGCGAAAAGCAGTTTTTAACTAGATCGGAAGTCAAACATGAGTTTGTGGACACCAGGTGGCGAACACAATGTTCC
>CAZHUR010000035.1:0-10696 GCA_964535395.1 uncultured Acidimicrobiales bacterium | reverse complement strand
AAACTCCTCAATCATCGCAACCGTCAGCTACACCGGGCGCCGCGGCTGAAGCCGGCGTCGAGATGGACGAGGCAGCACTCGCCGAGGCACTCGGCATTCCTTCGTTAGACGAATTGAGTGACGAGGAGCGAGCGCAACTCGAACAGGCCGTCGTGCAGATGGCCGAGACCGAACGCCAGTTGGCAACCACTCCCCCTGAGGTCGTTATTGCCAACCACATCATGGGAATCTACGAACTGGCTGCGATTCACCTCCGCCAGAACCCACCGAACCTGAACGAAGCAACCCTTGCGATCGATGCCATGAGCGCAATCGTCGATGGCCTTGAAGATCGCCTCGGTGAGAACGAGGCAACCCTGCGTTCTGCTCGCGAGCAGCTTCAGCAGGCCTTCGTTGCCATCTCCGGCGAACAAGAGGCCTAACTCCGTGAGCATCTCGAACACTCGAATTGCCATTCCCTCGAAAGGTCGCTTGCGCGAGTCGGTCCTCGAGCTTCTCGCTCATGCTGGGTACTCGCGGCGTTCCTTCGATCGCATGAACGCGTCAGCGGTGGTCGAGGACATCGAGTTCATCGAGATGCGTCCACGAGATGCCGCTGCGTGGTTGGCCCAGGGCCGCCTCGACGGCGCCTTCATCTCGACCGACACAGCACTTGAGAACGGAATCGAAGGCTGGTCGAGCGTCGACCTCGGGTTTTCGCGCTCCGACCTCATCATCGCGGTGAAGGAAGACTCCCCCTTCCGATCCATAGAGGATCTTCAGGGTCGCACCATTGCAACTCACCTTCCAGGTTGGACCCAACGCTGGCTCGAAGCCGAAGGGGTAGAGGCAACCGTCGTCAACATGGGCGGATCACTCGAGGGTGTGTGCGCTGTTGGACTCGCCGATGCAATCGTCGACTTGCGCGAAACCGGCGGAAGTCTCCAGCGCAACCGGCTACGCGTTCTCGCGGAGGGTCCCAGCTGCCAAGCGACCTTTAGCTGGGCGGACGATACCTGCCCGCTGATCGCAAAGCTGAACGTTCGTATCAACGCAGCGATCCAGGCTCGCCAAACCCAGTACGTCATGTTGCATGTGCCGAAGGACAAGGTCGATGACCTCAGCACCGTGTTCCCTGGCCTCGCCGCGCCGACGATCTTGCCCCTCGCTGGGCGCGAGGATCTCGTCGCAGCTCACATCGTGGTCAAGAAGACTGCGTTGTGGTCGAAGTTCAGCGAACTCGACGCGATCGGAGCGACCGGAATCGTGGCTCTGAATACCGACGCGATCCTCTAGTAACTCGCTCATGGCTCTCACCTCACTCGACCACATCAATATCTTCACCGATGACCTCGATGAAACCGTGGCGTTCTATGAGGGCGTGCTCGGAATGGAATCCCGGCCAAAGCCATCGGGGCGTCCTGGGGCCTGGCTATACGTAGAAGGTCGAGCGGTCATACACGTCAACATGGTCGATCAACGCAACTCTGCGGCTCCGGCAAATCTGAACCACGCAGCGTTCACGGCCACCGATCTCGATGCGACCGTCGCTGCGCTCGACGCAGCAGGGGTAGAACACGAGGCTATTGCTCGACCAGCACTCGGCGCGACCCTAGTCAACTGTCACGACCCCAACGGGATTCCTATCGAGCTTGTGATTCCGTTCGATGGCTAACGGCACTCCACCCAATCGATACAAACTCTCACTGTTGGTGTGGGCGACCATCTTCCCCTTACTGACGTTGCTACTGATCGCTCTCGGACCCATCGTCGGTGATGCCCCACTACCGGTTCGCACAGGAACCGCTACGGCAATTCTCGTCCCAGTCATCGTGATTTGGGTTCTGCCATTTCTCACGAAGCGTTTCGCGAGCTGGCTCAGCACCGACCCGAACTAATGAGCCTTACGCGGGACGGTAGATGATCCGCAGGTCGTCGCCGAGCGGCGTAGCGCTCATGAAACGACCGCGCTGAACGTCGGCCATCGTGGCGGCCGAGGGACCCGCAAAGGTCGCGGTTGCGTCGTTACCGCCCATGATCGCCGGAGCCATGTAGATCCAATATTCGTCGACAAGGTCCGCCCGATGGAACGATCCTGCCAGCGCTGCTCCACCCTCGACGAGCACTTGCAGCAGTCCCCTGCTTCCCAGTTCGTCGAGGAGTGACTCGGGGTCGTCGTCCCATGACTCAAATGGCGCGGTGCTAGCTGCGCCGTGCATCGCTGCTGCTGTCGAGCCAACAACGATTCGCCAGGGATCCAGGACGGGTTGTTCGTCGTCGAGTTGAGCAGGTGTGTAGTCGCGCACCGTCAGCGATGGATCGTCTGTGGCGACGGTGTTACTGCCCACGATGACCGCATCGGACTCGGCACGCAATCGGTGGACATCGCGACGAGCCTCGGAGCCGGTGATCCACTTGCTGGTTCCGTCTGGTGCGGCGATGGCACCGTCAAGCGTTTGGGCGAGCTTGACGATGACGTACGGGCGGCCGGTGCGACGATGAGTGAGGTATGGCGCGAGTTGGTCGGACACCTCTTCGGACAGCACACCAAGGGAGACGTCGATTCCGGCTGTTTCAAGGGCTGTGATTCCCTGTCCGGAGACTTGAGGGTCGGGGTCGGCCACAGCGATCACGACGCGGCGAACGCCAGCTTCGATGAGCGCATCGACACACGGTCCAGTCCTGCCGGTGTGACTACAGGGTTCGAGGGTGGTGAACACGGTCGCACCCTGGGCTGCCGCACCCGCTGCATCTAGCGCTTCGCGTTCAGCGTGCGCTCCGCCAGGCCGGTGAGTCGCCCCGTCGTAGACCGCTCCGTATTGGTCGACGAGCACTGCGCCGACCCACGGGTTCGGACGCGAGCGGAGGCGTGCTGTTTGCGCGTTCGCCATCGCCCGGCGCATCATCGAATTGCGGTACGCCTCAGTGTCGGGCGGGCCTGCGTTCGCGTCGTCGACCATCGGTTATGGGTGACTTGGGTCAGAGGGCTTTTCAGGATGAGGATGCGGGTCTTTGTTGTCGACCATCAACCGGACTGCGTGTGGGATCACGTCGGCGATCGCATCAAAGGTCTCGACGCACCCCTTGGTCGAACCTGGGGTGTTGATCACGAGCGCTTCACCGATCGTGCCGCAGATCCCGCGACTCAGTCGTCCGAGCGGATTCACCAGGCGCATCGCCTCGGCGAGTCCGGGAGCTTCCCTATCGATGGCTGCACGTGTTCCCTCAGGCGTGAGGTCTCGTGGCCCAAAGCCCGTGCCACCGGTCGTGACGATCACACCGTTGAAGCCGTCGGCGAGACGTAACAACGTGTCCTTCACCGCGTCCGCACCGTCTTCAGTTAACGCTCGTTCGACGACCTCGTAGCCGTTGGAGTTGAGATGCTCTTCAAGAGTCGCACCGCTGCGGTCTTCGCGAGTCCCGTAGAACACGCCATCAGAGACGGTAACGATCTTGGCTGGGGTTGGACCTTCTGTTTCGCTCATCGATCTCAACCTATCGCGCCCTCTCGCTCCGAAGTATGTACCATGCCATCGTGGATAACGATCCGGTTCTCGAAGACTGCCGTGCGAGCATTGACAATATCGATGCTGCGCTCGTTCATCTGCTCGCTGAACGCTTCAAAATCACGAAGCGAGTGGGTGAACACAAGGCAAAGGTGGGCTTCGCTCCAGCCGATCCCGATCGCGAAGCTGTTCAGATCGCCAGGCTCAGGGCCCTCGCCCAAGAAGCTGGTCTCGACCCCACCTTCAGCGAGAAGTTCCTGCGCTTCATCGTCGACGAGGTCATCCATCACCACAAGCAGGTGTAGGTATGACGTCGTCAAAGACGTCGACGTTTCTAAGTGATGTAAAGACGAAGGTGTACGCCACGACGACGAGTAGCGTTCCGGCACCACCGAGGACGATCGCTCCGACCAGACCAAACCACGCTGCGGTCACTCCAGACTCGTAGCCGCCGAGTTCATTGCTTGCACCAATGAACACGTTCTCCATCGCGAGTACCCGACCACGCATGTTTGCCGGCGTCGCGAGCGGGACCAGACTCGAACGGATGAAGACGCTGACCGCATCTGCACCGGCCGCGATCATCAAGAACCCAAACGCCACCACGTAGTTGGTGCTCAGGCCAACTCCGATCGTTCCAAGCCCGAAAATGGCGACGACTAACAACAGGGTCGGGCCGACCCGACGCCGGAGCGGGCGGAACGCAAGCACGAGGGTTACGAGGCCAGCACCGATGCCGACAGCTGCACGCAAGCCACCCAAGCCAATCGCTCCAACCCCGAGTCGCTCGTCGGCGACAGCTGGCAGCAGAGCGATAAGACCACCGAAGAAGGCAGCGAAGAAATCCATCGTGATCGCTGCACCGAGCACCGGTGTTGCTCGCACGAACCGGAAGCCCTCGATCGCGTCCTTGATGACCTGGAACCCTTTGGCAGTGTCGCCATCGTCGGTGAGGCGGGCGACGCCCGAATTCGGTAGGAGCACGATAAGCACGGCTCCGACCAGAAAAAGGATCACAAAGACCAGATACGGAGTGGCTGGTGTGATCGTGAAGAGCACCCCGGCCAGAATTGGGCCGACGATGCTTCCCACCTGAAAACTACCCGAGTTCAGCGCCACCACCCTTGGCACAATCTCCCGAGGCGACAGGTCGAACGGCAAGGCTCGCGACGCGGGCCGTTGCAGCGCTTCGGTCGACCCCTGTACTCCCATGATCAGAAAGATCGGGAGAACATTGGTTGGATTGGTTCGCACGTACAGAAACAGAGCAGCGCTGAGGGTTGCGTACATGAACAGCCCTAGCGCCGACACGTATCGGCGGTCGAACCGGTCAGCGATCGGTCCCACGAACGGCGCCAGCACGAAGGTGGGGATGAACTGCACCAGGCCGAGATAGCCCAGAACCAGGAGTCTCTCGGAGTCAGGACGCCCTTCGGTCATATCCCAAAGTTGTTTGCCCACAATGGTGACAAGACCGGCGGTTCCGGCCCTATCGAACATGCGCGATCCCAAGTACATCCAGATGCGTTTCGGAACATCACGCATCGAATCGGTCATGGGCCGCCACGCTAGCCCTGATCGGGAAAGTCGAGTGCCTTCTCGGTTGTCGACCTAACGATCGTTAGGTAGTGTCCGACTGGAGGTTATCGACACCATGAGCACAACTACGAACGTTACGAGCATCAGCAACGAGATCTCGGACGCCCCTACTGGGCGCGATCGGATCCTGAGCGTTGCGGCCGAACTCTTTGTGGCAAAGGGTTACGACGGCACTTCCCTGCGCACGATCGGCGATGCGGTCGGGATGCAACCAGCATCGATCTATCACCACTTCGAATCCAAGGACCACCTTCTCGAAGCGATCCTCGACATTGGCATCGAGGCGATTGGCTCGGCATTTGACGAGGTGTCGGAGATGTTGACCGACGACACTCCAGGATCATTTCGCCTGGAGGCACACATCGCTGCCCATCTCCAAGCACTCTTCGCGAACGAAGCCTTCACCGCAGCTCACGTCACTGTCTTCTACCTCAGCCCCGATTCGGTTCGCGAAGTCGCTGTTCCTGCACGCGACGCATACGAAGCTCGCTGGACTCGCCTGCTCGAACAAGTTGTGCCCAAGTTGAGTAAGAAGGCTCGCACCTACATCCGACTCTCGCTTCTCGGAGCGATGAATTCGACGCTGAACTGGTTCGACCCGGAAAACGGCACGATCGAAGACCTCGCATCGGCAATGGCGAACAACCTTTGGAACGGGTGGTCGAGCTACGAATGAGACAGATTCCGAACACGATCGACCGCACCGACGATCTCTTTGCTGAGAATACCGCTGCGTACCGAGCCGACTTAGCAACGCTGACCGAACGCCAGCATTTCGCCATCGACGGCGGACGCGGACGCTCCCGCTCGATCGAGCGACACCTGAAGCGAGACAAGGTCCTCGTCCGCGACCGCATCGACATGGTTATTGACGAGGGCTCACCGTTCTTGGAGCTATCGAGCCTGGCCGGCTTTGGCCAGGTCGACGACGAGTTCCCCGGCGCAGGCATCGTGACCGGGATCGGAACCATCCACGGCGTGCCATGGATGTTTATTGCAAATGACGCCACGGTCAAAGGTGGCTCACTGTTCCCTGCGGGCATCAAGAAGCACGTTCGTGCCCAAGACATCGCTCTCGCCAACGATCTTGGGTGCATCTACCTCGTGGACTCCGGCGGAGCGTTCCTGCCAATGCAGGACGAAGTGTTCCCCGACAAAGACCATTTTGGCGGCACGTTCTATCGCCAAGCCCGAATGTCCGCGGCAGGTCTGCCACAGCTGTCGGTCGTACTCGGGGGCTGTACCGCTGGCGGCGCATATGTGCCAGCGTTGTCCGACGAAGTGATCATGGTCGACGGGATCGGTCGGATCTTCCTCGGTGGTCCACCGATCGTAAAGGCAGCGCTGGGCGAAGTTGTCGAACCTGACGATCTGGGCGGAGCGGCGCTGCACACCCGTCAGAGCGGAGTGTCTGACTACATGGTCAACACCGAAGCTGAGGCCTACGGACTGTTGCGAGAGCTGTGCGAGAACGCGAACCAGCGGGGCATCGATGAACTCCAGGGATGGTCGGATTGGGCCGAGCCGGTAGAACCTGCCTACCCCGCCGAAGATCTGCTCGGAATCATCAACGCCGACACCCGAATCCCGTTCGACTCTCGCCAGATCGTTGCCAGGCTGGCCGATGCAAGCGAGTTCGCCGAGTTCAAACCGGTTTGGGGCACCTCGATCGTGACCGGCTTCGGTCGCATCTGGGGACACAAGGTCGGCATCATCGCAAACAACGGAATCATCTTTTCCGAGGACGCTCTGAAGGCCACCCACTTCATCGAGTTGTGCAACCAACGGTCGGTCCCGTTGCTCTTCTTGCAGAACACCACCGGTTACATGGTCGGCCGTGACTCCGAGATCGGCGGCATTGCAAAGAACGGCGCCAAGATGGTCGCAGCAGTGGCGAACAGCCGCGTCCCCAAGTTCACCATTCTGATCGGCGGCGCCTACGGAGCGGGCAACTACGGCATGTGCGGCCGAGGTTTCGACCCTCGCTTCCTCTTTGCATGGCCGAACAGTCGGATCGCCACGATGGCGGCCGACACCGCCGAGACCGTGCTCACCGACATTCGTCTCGGTGGGATGAAAGGAGCCGAGACCACCGAAGAAGAGATTGCCGAAATCCGCTCGTCGATCCGGGCTCAATACGAAGAGCAATCCGACCCTTATTACGCCACTTCCCGGCTCTGGGACGACGGCCTGATCAGCCCGCTCGACACGCGAGATGCTCTCGGTATGTGTCTCGCTCTCGCGGCGCGACAAGACGCCCCCGTAACCGGCGATCGCATCGTCTACAGGATGTGATTGCGATGGACTCGAACCCTGCCGCACTCGATAGTCTCGTCGTCCTCGTCGCAAACCGAGGCGAGATCGCCAGGCGAATCATCCGTACCTGCACAGAACTCGGCATCGAGAGCGTTGCGGTGTTCGCAGACCCCGACGCCGATGCTCCACATGTTCACGAAGCAACGAAAAGCGAACACATCGGGCCAGCCGCACTCGACGAGAGCTACCTCTCGATCGATGCGATCCTCGACGCAGCCGAACGATCCAGCGCAACCCATATCCATCCTGGTTACGGCTTTTTGGCTGAACGAGCCGACTTTGCGGACGCTGTGATCGAAGCCGGCCTGGTATGGGTTGGACCATCGCCCGATGCAATGAGATCGATGGCTTCAAAGATCGAAGCTCGTAACGTGGCCGTGAGCGCTGGTGTGCCCATCATCGAGGGATACAACGAATCCCAAGATCCCGATGATCTCGCGAACGCGGCAGATGACATTGGCTACCCCGTGCTAATCAAGGCGTCAGCAGGAGGCGGTGGCAAGGGCATACGAATCGCCAACACTGCTGACGAGTTCGCAGATGCCCTCCAACAGGCCAGGAACGAAGCAATGAGCGCCTTTGGTGACGACGACGTGATCGTCGAGAGATACGTCACCGCTCCTCGCCACATCGAAGTTCAGATCGTCGGCGACCACCACGGTCACGTCATCGACGTTGGCACGAGGGAGTGCTCGGTTCAGCGCCGATACCAGAAGGTGCTCGAAGAGGCACCCGCCCCGAATCTTCCCTACGACGTCGAGAAAGCGATTAGAGCTGCAGCGGTGAAACTGGCTACGAGCATCGATTACGACTCGGCCGGAACTGTTGAGTTCATCGTCGATGCGGACACCAACGAGTTTTTCTTTCTTGAGATGAACACTCGCATTCAGGTTGAGCACACGGTCACCGAGCAAATCACCGGGCTCGATTTGATCTCTGCCCAGCTGGCAATCTCCACTGGGATCGACAGACCTCCCTCGGCAGACTTCTTCGACAACGTCCGAGCACATAACCCCCGACACAGCTTCGAGGCTCGCATCACAGCCGAAGATGCATGGAATGGCCATATCCCCCAGACGGGCGTCGTCTCAAAGCTCACCATTCCCGACACCGAAGACGTCCGCTGGGATGCGGCGATCACGGCGGGCTCAGAGATCACTCCGTACTACGATTCGATGGTCGGCAAGCTCATCGTGACCGCACCCACCAGAATCGAAGCTCTCGATGGGCTCCGCACAGCGCTCAGTACTCTGGCCGTCGAAGGGCTCACTACGAACATCGACTTTCTGCTGTGGCTCACCGGGAAGACCGAGATCCGAGCGGGTATGGTCACGACTCGTTTCCTTGACGAAACGCCTCTCCCCCGCTCTTCTCCGTTCTCTGGGCAAGTTCTGTCACCGTGGAGCGACAAAACAGCCCGCCGCCTCACACCGCATTCGTCGATGTTCGCCTTCGACAGCCCAAGTCGCGACGATCGCTGGCATGGTACCGGTGCATCAGGCAACGCCGGATCAGAGGTGCTTGCTCCCTTCCCGGGCCTCATCACCGAGGTGATGGTCAGCGCTGGTGACGAGGTCGCTGCTGGTCAACCCTTGATGACCATCGAGGCAATGAAGATGCTTCACCCAATCACCGCCGCCGGACCGGCGACCATCGATGAGGTACTCGTTACCACCGGCGACCAGGTCGACGGCTCACAACCTCTACTCACATTCGTTCAACCCACATCTGAAGGATCACCATGACGCTGCGCAACGCTTACATGACCGACGAACTCGAGGCGATCTACGACCAGACGGTCGAGTTTGTGAAGAACGAAGTCACCCCTCTTGGCGAGGCGTGGGAGGAAGAGGGCAAGGTGCCCCGGGACGTGCTCGAGAAGATGGGCTCGCTCGGGATGTTCTCACTTCGAGTGCCTGAAGAACAGGGCGGCCTGGGCATGGGGTACATCGCCAGCGCCGTGTTCTCCGAGGCGCTCGGAGCGTCGACCTTCGCTGGGTTCGACGTAACGTGCCTCGTTCACACCGACATGTCATCGCCACACCTCATCAACTCGGGCAACGACGAGCAGTTCGAGCGTTACCTGCCCGGGATCATGGACGGCACCAAGATCATGGCCGTTGCTGTCAGCGAGCCCGACGCGGGTTCAGACGTAGCGGGCATCCGCACCTCGGCGGTGCGCGATGGTGATGGTTGGCGAATCAACGGCACCAAGATGTTCATCACCAACGGTGTGTACGGCGACACGGTGATCGTGGTCGCACGCACGAATCCAGACAACAAGTACGGCATGTCGACATTCCTCGTCGACCAGGGCACCGAGGGCTTCACCGTGGGTAAGAAGCTCAACAAACACGGTTGGCTCTGCAGTGATACCGCCGAGTTGATCTTCGAAGATGTGTGGGTGCCCCAAGAGAACCTCCTCGGTACCGAACATCGCGGCTTTTACGAGACGATGAAGAACTTCCAGAACGAACGCATGGTGCTCGTTGGCATGGGAGTCGGCGCCGCCCAGGCTGCGATCGACATCACCAATCAGTACGCACAGGAACGAGATGCCTTCGGCGGCAAGCTCTATGACCTCGGAGCAATACGCCAGCGTATGGGCATGGCTCAGGCAAAGGTCGACGCTGCCCGTGCGTCGATGTATCACGCTGCATGGCTTGGCGACCAGGGTGAAGACAACGTCAAAGAGATGTCGGCTGTGAAGGCTTGGGGCTGCGAGATCGTGAACGAGGTCATGTACGACTGTCTGCAGTTCCACGGCGGAATGGGATACATGCGTGAGTCGGCTGTCGAGCGCATGGCTCGCGATGCGAGAATCCTTCCAATTGGCGGTGGCGCCACCGAAGTCATGCTCGAAGAGGTCGCAAAGCGCAGCTACGCCTAGCGCTGTATTGCCGACCTTTCGTCGCGCTCTAGCGTCGTCGGGCTAATCCGCGGCCAGTTTCGGCCGATTACAGCGTTATGGAAGCGGTCATCGAGCCGGGCGGCGAAGCTCGGCTTCCCATCGGCGTGACGATCATTCTCGGCGCGCTCACGTTCGCCGCTCTTCGTCAGGGTGCGTACCACCAATGGCAACATCAGGTCTTCGCTGTGTTGGCAATCTTCGGGGCTGCTGCTTTAGTTCACGTGACGTTGACGAGTTCGCTAACTCGAATCATCGGATTCGCCACGATTCCACTGCTGGCCTCCACCTTGTTGAGCACGTTGTTGGCCAATGACCGGTCGAACGCCTCGAGCACGTTCCTGCTGATCGGGCTGATCGCGGCGGGAGCGCTCGCAGGAGCGATGAC
>CAZHUR010000034.1:0-12422 GCA_964535395.1 uncultured Acidimicrobiales bacterium | reverse complement strand
GTCGAACTTGATGTGGCGATTGCACTCGATGCAGGGGTTTGGAGTGCCGCCCGTCCGATGGGTGTCTACGAAGGGCGCCACGACGTGTTCGTTGAACTCTTCGCCGAAGTTGAAAACGTGATGCTCGATGCCGAGTTGTTGGGCCACCCAGCGGGCGTCATCAACGTCTGAGACCGAACAACAGCCCGAGTCAGACTCGCCACCCCACAACTTCATGGTGACACCGACAACGTCGTAGCCCTCGTCGACGAGCAGTGCTGCTGCAACGGAGGAATCGACTCCGCCGCTCATACCGACCAGGACGCGCTTAGCCACTGGATTGCTCCCGGAGCCGGTTGACCGCAGCGGGGATCAGTCGCAGCGCCTCGTCGATTTCTTCGTCTGTCGTTGACCATCCGAGCGAGAGGCGCAGCGGCGCACACGAACTCGTGCCAAGCCCCATGGCGGTCAGGACGTGACTTGCACCCTGGGCTCCGCTTGCACAAGACGGGCGGCAGAACAGGCAAGGTCGTCCTGGTCGAGCAAGAACAACAACGGCTCACTCTTCACGCCGTCGATCGTGACATGGACAATGCCGGGGACCCGAACCGACTGGGGCACGGTCGGGGTTACTCCGTCGAGGGCGTTCATCAGCCCGTCGAGAAGTTTCTGTGCAAGGCGGTCGATACGAGTAAGCCGCTCGGTCCGGTCGTCGAGCGACGCTCGCACCGCTGCTGCAAACCCAACCACTCCAGCCACGTTTTGCGTGCCAGCTCGCCGCTCTCGCTCTTGACCTCCACCGATCAAAAGCGGTTCGGGCATCGAACCGTCGCGCACCACAACAGCACCGACACCTTGAGGTCCACCCAACTTGTGTCCGGTGATCGAAGCCATGTCCACATCGGTCAGCACCTCGGAAAGGTCGAGCCATGGCAGCGCATGCACGGCGTCGGTGTGGACCAGAACGTCGGGGGCGATCTCCTTCGCGGCGCGAGCGATTTCTCCGATGGGTTGACGGACCCCGGTCTCGTTGTTGACCGTCATCACCGAAACCACCTTGGTGTCTGGGGTGCACAGCGAGGCGACTTCGGACGCGCTCACAACCCCGTTCTCGTCGGCGCCGGCGACCAGGGCACCCTGCTGCTCTGCAGGTTCGAGCACGGCAGGGTGTTCGATTGCACTCACGACTATTCGGCCCGGTTCATGGCCCCTCCCAATGGCGAGGTTGTCCGATTCGGTGCCGCCACCGGTGAAGACCACTTCGCCGCGTTCGAATCCTGTTGCCTCGGCCAGCACGGCGCGTGCGTCGTCGAGAGCCTGGCGTGCTCGCCGGCCGCCTCGATGCGAGGCCGTAGGGTTGGCATGGCGTTCGGTAAACCACGGCATCATCGCGTCCAGCGCCTCAGGGCGCATCGGCGAAGACGCAGCGTGGTCGAGATAGGTAGCCATACCCTTCAGGCTAGGGCCGTTACTCGATCGCCAACTCGGCTAATCCACCAGTTCGTAGCTGGCGGGCGGCAAGCACGGCCACGAGATACGGCTCGGGTAACAAGCCAAGAGTGCCGGCATGACCGAGGTGATTGGAAACCGTGGCCGCCAACGTTGGGCCGAGCTCATTGCGAGCGTCTGCGCTGAGCTCGCCCGTGCGGAGCAGATACGACCGAATGAGCCGTTCTTGGTCGGGCCGCAACTTGGCTACGTCCATCTCGGCGACGATCTGCTCGGCGCCCATCGGCGGTGTGAACGGCACCGCAGGTGTGTGGCGAACCGCCCTGGGGTCGACGATGACGAAGGTGCCCGCGGCGAAGTCGCCGAGACGTTGTGACCTGTCGGTGAACATGACCGAGATAATGGCGACCGACCCGAACGACACGAATAGGTCGACGAGCTGGAAGAGCGACCGAATGAACGCTTCGCGAAATCCGATCGGACCCGCTTCGAGCGTGACTGTGCGAAGGCCCATCGCCCATTTACCAACCGTGCGGCCTCGGAAAAACGTTTCGGCAACGATCGGGTATCCAAATATGACGAGGAAGCCAACAACGAGCTGGCCGACGAGTTCGCCGGTGGCTGGAAGAAAACCAAGAAGCGCCGACGCAACAACCAACGCGACAGCGACCACTCCAATGTCGAGCAGCCTGGCAACCCCGCGATGGCCCACACCGGCGACCTCAAGGTCGAGAACGACGCCTTGAGGCGTAACGATGCCACGTCCAGCGCTCACTACCGCTGTCATTGGATGCTCCTGAACCTGCCCACGCCTAGAAGGCTAGACCCGATACCTTGGTAGTGTGTCCAACCTCGACAGCTACGTGAGCCAGCACTCCCCCGAGTGGGAGCGTCTGGAGGAACTTGTTCAGAAGGCAAGCAAGCGTGGATCTCGCGTTGAGGGTGAAGAACTCGACGAGCTATTGGCGCGATATCAGCGCACTTCTAGCCATCTCTCTCACGTTAGAAGTACCTACGGAGACCCCCAGATCTCGGCTCGCCTGACCCGTACTGTCGCAGGAGCACGTGCTGTCATCTATGGCGCTCAGCCACGTGCTGGAGGTGCGCTCAAAGGCTTTTTTCTCCACACGTTCCCCGCGGCGGTCTGGAACGCTCGCAAGGCAATCTTCATTTCAGCGATCGCGCTCATCCTCCCCGGTATCGTCGCTGGAATTTGGATTGCGAATTCACCTTCGACCATCGACGCCCTTACGACACCGGCTCTGCGAGAGGCCTACATCGAGAACGACTTCGAGGCGTACTACTCGTCTGCCCCCGCAGCGGAGTTCTCGACCCAGGTACTGATCAACAACATTCAGGTGTCGTTTCTCGCGTTCGTGTCGGGCATAGCCTTCTCCATTCCAACGCTCGCCGTCCTGGCCTTTAACGGCGCCAACATTGGACAAGCCGCCGGCTTGTTTCACGATGCGGGCGAAGCTGGACGATTCTGGGGTTTGATCCTGCCCCATGGCTTGCTCGAGATCACCGCGATCATCGTCGCTGGCGGAGCTGGCATCAAGATGGGTTGGGCGCTGGTCTCCCCCGGCGATCGCACCCGCTCTGACGCGCTGGTTGAAGAAGCCCAGCGTGCAGCGTCGATCATCATTGGCCTTGTGATCGTGTTCGTGATCGCTGGTCTGATCGAGGGCTTCGTCACCCCCTCTCCGCTCGACACCTGGGCACGCATCTCGATCGGGGCTGCGGCGTTCTTCGCGTTCTGGTCATACGTGCTCGCTCTTGGTCCAGCGGCTGCGGCCCTTGGTCACACCGGGTCGATCACCGATGCGGTTCGGGTAGATCTCGACGAGGTCGTCTAGCTCTACAAGCGTCCGGTCGACTTGACGTCGAGGTAGTGGTCCATGAGTCGGGCTGCGAGCTTTCCAGGCGGTGCATCGACGATGGTGGCACCAGCGCGACGTAGTTCTGCAATGGCCCGGCGACGTTCGGCGAGGCTGGCTGTGGCAGCGGCGTGGCGATGTGCATCCTCGGCGTTCTCCGGGACTGTCTTGGCCCAGCGCTCGATCTCTGGGTCTTGCACTGCAGCGATGACCACCACGTGCGATCGGGTGAGCAACGGGAGTGCCGGGAGCAGGAAATCTCCGATGGTCTGTTCGACGAGTTCGGTGTGGATGATCAGCATTGTTCGGCGAGAAAAGCGCACGAGCACTTGGGTGAACGCCGAGTGGTAGTCGCTCTCGGTCAGTTCGGGTTCGATGTCGAACATGCCGTTGATGATCTTGCTGAGCTGAGTCGAGCCCGCCGACGCTGGCACTGCGGTGCGAACGTCGTCATCGAAGACGAGTAGTCCCACTCGGTCTCCAAGGCCGTTGGCCACGGTGGTGACAGCCATGATCGCGTCCATGGCGTGTTCGACGCGCGGAACGTTGGCGACCTGGCCCGCCATGAGCCGACCGTTGTCCATGATGTTGATCACGGTCTGGTTGCGTTCGGTGCGGTAGGTCTTGACGTTCAACCGGTTGGCGCGTGCGGTAGCCGACCAGTCGATCTTGCGAAACTCATCATCGACGGTGAAGTCTCGCAGTTGCTCAAACTCAGATCCGCCGCCCCGTATTCGCGCAGAGCGGAGGCCCATATCGAGGCGGCTGCGACGCAACCGAAGTTCTGCCTCTGCTCGACTCGGGAACCGCGGGAACACTCGAACCTCTTCGGGGAGCCACCGAGTTTGCTGTCGTGCAGCAAAGCCGAGCGGGCCGTCGAGACGCACGACGAGTTCTGCGATTTGAAAGCGGCCTCGTCGCGTTGGTTCGAGGTCGGTTTCGATGGTGGCGGTACGTCCCGGAGCCATTTCGACGCTGACCCGCCGGGTACGTGCCTGCAACGATGGCGAGAACTCGTCGGCCAGGGTCACCAACGCTGTGCGTGTGCCCATATTTGAGATGAGCCAGCCAGCGGTTCCCGTGCGGTCGAGGGTGATCGAGGTGGGCAGCTTCCGCTCGATGATCACACTGCTTGGGTTTGGGGTGAGGAAGAAGTCGACGAGCCACGCAAGTGACGTGATCGCAATGACGCCAGCCAGGATCAGCCACGGACTGTTTACCGACAGCAGGATGAGCGGCGAGATGATGGCGGCCAGCAGTGCGAGCCGGCGTCGAACGACCATTGTTTAGCGAGGCACCGGGACAGATTCGAGCAAACCGTCGAGCACGATGTCGGCGGTGACGCCTTCAAGTTCAGCTTCAGGTTGTACCGCAAGTCGATGTCTCAAACCGGGTTTGGTGACGAGCTTTACGTCGTCGGGCGTGACGAAGGAGCGGCCGCTCATCCACGCCCACGCCTTGGACAGGCCGAGCAGTGCCACACCACCTCGCGGGGATACGCCAAGGTCGACAACCGGCGAGGACCGTGTGGCTCGCACCACCTCGGTGATGTAGGACAAGATCGAGTCGTCCACCTGCATCGAACGCACCTCCGCACGCGCCCGTGCGAGGTCTGCTGCGGTGGCGACTGCTTGAACGCCGTTGGCGGCAACCTCGTGCAGGTTGAGCCCTCGGTGGTGGCGGGCCAACACTTCTTGTTCGTTGTTTCGCTCGGGGTACGACACGTAGATCTTTGCGATGAAACGGTCGAGTTGGGCTTCGGGGAGTGGGTAGGTGCCTTCGTACTCGACGGGGTTTTGGGTGGCGATCACCATAAACGGGTCTGGCAGCTCTCGGGGTTCACCGGCGACGGTCGCCTGGCGCTCTTCCATCACTTCGAGCAGCGCCGCCTGAGTCTTTGGCGGCGTTCGGTTGATCTCGTCAGCGAGCAGCAGGTTGGTGAACACCGGGCCCGGTCGGAACGTGAACTCCGACGTTGCCTGCTCGTACATGAGCTGGCCCGTGATATCGCTCGGCATCAGGTCGGGCGTGAACTGAATTCGGGCCATGTCGATGCTCAACGTCGATGCCAGCGTCTTGACCAGCAGCGTCTTTGCAACGCCGGGTACGCCTTCGAGGAGGATGTGTCCGTCGGCGAGCAGCGCTGCGAGCAGGCCTGCGAGCACGGCGTCTTGGCCAACGACGACCTTGCCCACCTCGCGTCGCACGTCATCGATGATTGCGGTGCCTCCTGCTACGGCCGCGGGGGCGACATCGACAGCTGGAATCGGTGGTGGTTGTTGGTCAGTCATGGATCATCCTTTCTGACTGAACGAAATCTCTTCGGTTTGAGCAAGTGTTGCCACTCCCCCTCCGTCGACGCGTTCGCGAATGTTGACGAGTTCACGGGCAAGCGAAACGAACTCTTCGTCGGTCGTTGGCGCTGGCCCGTCGAGCACGCGAATGAGCTCGTCTCGCCCGCCTGCACCGGTAACTGCAGTGGCCAACTCTAGAGAGGTTGCGTTGCTCGACATGCCAACCCTGCGAGCAAGATCTGTACGCAGATCGTTGCGGAGGATCTCGGCCGACCTCACGCGTGATTCGGGTGTGCGCGAATAGAGACGCCCAACAGCATCGACGTAGCTGGCGCTCGGGATCTCGATCGGCAGTTCTTCTTCGACCGGCGACCCGAGGCGACGCCCAACCGCCGCTGCGAGGAGCAGTCCTGCGATGATGAGCCCGACGAAGAACACCTTGACCCGCAGTTCGATGAGCTGCCACAGCGTTTGGGTTCCGCCGCCGACCGGGTTGCCGTCGTCGTCCAGCGGAATGATGTCGCCATCGTTAAACGGGATCGGATCGCCGTTGGTATCTCGAGCGACCTGGTCGCCGTTGGTTGTGCCGTCGCCCTGAAGGTCGACGTCGTCTCGGGTGACTCCCTCGGCGGGGATGAAGAGAACGGGCGCCTCTGGAAGAAACGCGACCGTTGGCTCATTCTCAAGCCCGGTGACCCGCGCTGCGAACGCTCCGTTGTCGGCGTCGTCGAGTGCTCGGTTCAGCAAGGGAGCGATCGTCGAGAGCCTGACGATCTGGCCATCGCCTATCTGGCGAATGCTCACGACGGGACCTTCTTCACCGAAACAGGTCCGGTCTCCGGCCTCGACTTCTAGCGGTGAATACTCGAGGACTCGCAGTTCGTCGATCCCCGCGAACTCATCGATCGTGCACGTACCTCGCCCCACGGTGTCTGTGTCGATCAGGTCTTGGGTGAGTTGTGGCCCTGTCGCAACATCGACCGAAGAGATGAGTGTGCCGCCTTCTGCGACCCAGTCGAGGATCGGCACCCACGACTCGATGAACTCTTCTCCTTCGTTGGCAAACAGCGGAGGGAACGGCGGTGTGGCGAGCACCGCAACGTCGGCGGTCTCGTCTGGGAGTTCGACGTCGAGTTGTGCGGTGCCGCCGGTCTCTTCGATCAGCAAGCGGTATGCGAGCAAGCCCTCTTCGCCGGTGCCACGAGGGTCTGCGAAACCGCCCAAGTTGAATTCTTCTTCTTGGGAGAAGAAACCGATCGCAAACACCGAAGCGAATATGGCGATCACGAGAATCCACAGCACCGGGTTTGAACGTGTCGATGATGGGCTCGGTGCTGTGGTGGTCATGCGACCACCCGAGCTGGCGCGTTTGATGTGCTGATCTCGTCGAGCAGCGCCTGTACCGACCTCAGGTCGGACTCGTGAATCCTGCTGTCGCTGTAGAACGCTCGCTCGAACGCCCACGAAGCTGGGTTGTACGCGTCGAGCAGTGCTGGTCGACGCAGTCTCACAGCTCGAGCGAAATCGCCGGTGGTAGCTCCCGAGATCTCGCGGGCGATGTTGGCTTCGATCAGTTCGACGATCGACAGTCGGAAGGCGGCGATCACGGCCTCGCGCCAATTCTGTTCCGACGCGTAGCGAGCGAGCTCGGCTCGAAGTTCCTCCGGTTCAACAACTTCGTCGAAGACGATCCGTGCTTCGGTACTCTCGGTCTTCTCCTTGGGAACCCGATTGCGGAAGGCCTTTGTGATCGCATAGATCAGCAGCAACGCAAACAGAATGAGCAGAATCGTTGCGACGGTCGTCCCGGCCGCTCCCCCGGCTCCACCAAAGACCGCTCCGAAGATTCGGGCGAGCAGTTCTCCAATCTCTTCGAGCACTCGATTTGCGGCGCGCTCGAAGAAGCCCGGCTCGCCGGCGCCGATGAACTGCTCCCGACCAAGAATCTCGTCGGCGAGATCGTTGGCTTCCTCGTTTCCAACCTCAGCCACGTCGCACTCGGTTTCTGCTCGGCGCGAACTTCTCGCCCACCGCCATTGTGAGATCGATACCTTCGCGCCGGACACGTGCATCGAGGTAGAACACGACGGCGGTGGCGGCGGTGAATGACTGCACCACGATCGAACCAATTACGTCGAAGACGCCGTTGGTGATCCACACGGGAACGTTCACTTGGCTAAGGATGAAGGTTGGAGCGAATCGGACCGATGCGTCGATGATCTGACCAGCCGCAGCGACCGCCACGTACAGGACCACCGCAGCGACGAACCTGTTTGAGCCGAGGGACCAGCTGCGCTTGATCGATTCGCCCACGCCCAATCGTTCTGCCCCCATCACAGGAGCAACCAGCATGAACAGGGGTCCAAGAACGATCACAGCGATACCGAAGCTCAAAAGACCCCCAACGATGAGGACGAGATGAGTCAGCGCCCACGTGGCAACGATGAGCGGGCTTCGTTTAATCGATGCGATCAGCAGATCTTCGCCGCTGATCGACCCTCGGCTGTACCAGATCGACGCGAGGTGGCCGTAGATCGTGGCGACCGTGAACAGCGCAATCGACTCGAAGAAGAGCGTGCCGAACGCGTTTCCCACCGCCGATGGTTGGTCGAGACTTCCGATCAAGATGTCGGCGGTTCGGTCGGGACGGGCGCCTCGAAGCGATGAACCGGGCAGCGCAAGAACGATCAGCTGAAGGGGCAACAGCACGACGGCGGTGATGCCCAGCAGCATTGCGGGGTTGATACGTAGGAAGCGAACAGACTCGTCGATTATGGCGAGCGGTGTGCGCGCGACGAGGGGTGGGAGTTCCTGAATCGACGGAACTTTGAGTGGACGACCCACGCCTGCGTTGGATTGCACATCGGTCACTACGCCATCCTTAGTCGGTGACCATCATTCTAGGACAGACCATGCAGGGTGAATCGGACAGTTGGGGGCCGTCTCGGTACGGCGACAGTTTCGCCGATGTGTACGACGACTGGTACGCCGATGTATCCGACGCTGAGGCCACTGCTGAGTTCGTTCAGCAGTTCGGTGCGCACCAGAGGGTGCTTGAGCTGGGCGTTGGCACCGGCAGGTTGTCGACTCCGCTCGCGGCTTCGGGTCACACCGTCATTGGCATCGACGCTTCGATTCCCATGCTCGAACGCTTCGTCAGCGCACCCGAACCTGCCCTCTCTTGTGCTGCAGGAGCTGACATGACGGTGTTGCCATTCGCCGCCGAATCGTTCGACACCGTTCTTGTAGCAACGAACACGCTGTTCAATGCTCACGAACCCGGCGACCAGGAACGCTGCCTTAGCGAAGCACGTCGAGTCCTTCGCCTCGGCGGCCGTCTGATCGTCGAGGCCATGGTGCCAGCGCCACCGGACCCTCACCTCGACCGACTGGTGACCACCCGATCGATCACGGTCGACACAGCGGTGCTCACAGCGACGGTTCGAGACGCCGACCGCCAGGAGATCACAGGCCAGCACATCGAGCTCTCGAACGACGGCGTGCGCATGCGGCCGTGGAAGATTCGTTACGCCACTCCCGCCCAGCTCGATGACATGGCAACCGCAGCCGGGTTTCGCCTCGGCTCTCGGGTGGCCGACTGGCAATCGACGCCTCACACAACCGACGCCTCGAACGCGGTGAGCGTGTACGTCGCTGTCTAGGCGTCGACCACGATCGCTTCGAGCGCTTCGAAGATGAACGGTTCGGGGCGCACTGGCTTGCCCTCTCGGTTGGTTACACCCACGGTCACCTCGGCGGTGGCGATCAACTCGTCGCCGCGACGGATCTCCTGAACCCAAACACTGAACGCCCGAGCGATCCTCGAGACCCCGGTCGAGATCACAAGATCGTCGCCGGCGGTGGCGGCGCTCTTGAACCGCACGTCGATCTTGGTCACCACGAACTGAAAGCCCTGCTTTTTGAGCACATCGAGCCCGATCTTGAGTTCGTCGAGCGTGTCGACACGGCCAATTTCGAAATACGTGACGTACATTGCGTGATTGACGTGGTCGTAGGGGTCGAGTTCGTGGAAACGAACCCGGTGATGAGTCATGTGCGCGGGCATCCGGTCACCGTAACCTGTCGGAATGGTCGCAATCACCGTGGAAACTGAAATTGATGCTCCCCCGAGCGTTGTGTGGTCCGATGTTCGAAACATCGCCTCACACGTCGAGTGGATGCACGACGCCGAATCGATTTGGTTCACGTCTGAAAACCGGGAGGGTGTTGGCACGACGTTCGATTGCGAAACCAAGGTCGGGCCGATCAAGCTGACCGATGTCATGGAGATCACCGAGTGGGTCGACGAGGCGGTCATGGGCGTGCGCCACAGCGGCATGGTCGTCGGCGAGGGCGCGTTCACCCTCTCAGAACTGCCCGGCAATAGAACGCTGTTTCGTTGGGCCGAGGAACTGTCGTTTCCCTGGTTTCTTGGCGGACCGGCGGGAGAACTTGTTGGCTCTGTCGTGTTAAAGGCCGTGTGGAAGCGAAATCTGCAGCACCTCAGGCGACGCTTCAAACAGGGCCAGTTGGCGAGCTCGAACCCAGCTACCTAGAACAGCGGTGCCATCCAGGTAGAGCTGGCGAGCACCGCACCTACTGCGGCGAGCACACCAAGACCGGCGGTCACCGCCAACTGTGCTTTCCCAGACTTGATGACCGGCTTGTGCCCGACCGCTGCGCCGTAGAAGAGCACGCCGAGCAGGGCTCCCATCAGGAGGCCACCGCCATGGCCACCGAGGCTTACGCCTCCTCGGAAGCTGAACAGAATGTTGATGACGATCAGGAACCCCAGGCCGGTGTCGAACAAGCCGATTCCTCGGCTGCGGTAGAGCAGCGCGGTGAACCCAATGAGGCCGAACACCGCACCTGATGCGCCGACGACCGGCACGTCGGGGTCGAGCAGAATTGCGCCGAACGAGCCACCGAACAGCGATGTGAAATAGACCGCCGTGAACAACTTCGGGCCGATTACACGCTCGATCTGCTGGCCCAACTGCCACAGCAGGTACATGTTGAAACCAATGTGAATCAGGTTGGCGTGGAGGAAGCCTCCGGTGAGCACACGCCAGATCTCGAAGTCTTCCCAGATCGGCCGACCGTTCGTTGTGAGGTCGCCGAAGATTGGCGACGACGACGCCAACACGTTGAGCACGAGGTAAATCACGACGTTGACCGCGACGATCGCCTTTGTTACTTGTCCGAGGGCGCCCGGCATGTTTCGAGGCGTAATGACCTGCTGTGTGCCGGAGTTCTTGGTGCACTCATGGCAATGAAATCCAACCGAGGCTTGAGAGCGACAATCCGAGCAGGCAAGACGATCACAGCGTTGACAACGAATCCCGGTTTCACGGTCGGGATGCCGGTAGCAGACGTCTGCTCCGGTAACTGCGTCTTGTGGGCTGGTCTCGCTCATATTCGTTTCAAGCGCAGACGATATCGGGTTCATTCCACACTCGATCGATTCTGCGGGTACCTTAACCTTTCATGACTACGCCTATGGCACAGGACTCCCCGGCTCCGAGCCCCATCGATCTTCCTGGGGAATTGCTCGAACAACTGCGTGAAATCGCCCGCGCTCCGAACCTTTTAGTGGCAACGGACTACGACGGCACGATCGCTCCAATAGTGAACGACCCCATGCGCGCAATCCCCGACCGCGAGGTGTCGGTAGCGTTGCGTTCGCTCGCGGCACTCGACCAGACCAACGTTGGAGTTATTTCGTCGCGGGCGCTCCGTGACCTCGCTGCGCTCAGCCGTCTGCCGGCCGAGATTCACCTCGTCGGCAGCCACGGAAGCGAGTTCGACGTCGAGTTTGCGCTCCAGATGGATGCCGAAACCCAGGCGCGTCGCGACGAGCTTGGTGCGCAGTTGGCAGAGATCTGTCGCCGCTATCCCGGCTCTTCGCTCGAGCAGAAGCCGGCCTCGGTGGCATTCCACACTCGAAACGCTGAGGCCGAATCGGTTCCTGAGGCGCTAGCCGAGGTCAAGGCCCTTGCCGAGGCCGACGATGACCTCACGTATCGCACTGGGAAGATGGTGTGCGAGGTCGGCGTAATGGCCTCGGACAAGGGAAAGGCGCTCGAAATTCTCCGAGCCAATGTCAGCGCGACGGCCGTGCTGTACGTGGGCGATGACAACACCGACGAGCATGCGTTTGCCACACTGAGCGGACCCGACGTTGGTGTGAAGGTTGGCGTGGGCGACACGATCGCGCCGTATCGCATCGACGACACGTCGAGCGTTGCGTTGATGCTGAGCACCTTGTGCTCGCTCCGGTCCGATTGGCTCGCTGGCGCTCTTGTCCCGATCGAACAACACAGCTTGTTGTCCGACCAACGAACCGCGGCGATCGTCACTCCCGACGCTCGCATCACCTGGTTCTGCGCGCCACGTCTCGACGACCCCGCGATGTTTGCCGAACTGCTCGGCGGACCCACAGCCGGCTACTTCTCGATCGCCTCGGCGACCGGTGCCAGCCCCACGCTTCAGCGTTACCTCGACAACACGATGATGCTCGAAACGATTTGGCCCGACGTGACCGTCACCGACTACCTCGACGTCTCCGACGGCCGCACGGGCCTGCTAGCCGGACGTACCGATGTCATTCGTCACCTCGATGGTTCGGGCACCGCGGTGGTCGAGTTCGCCCCACGACTCGACTTTGGCCGCTTCCCCACCCAAATAGAGCAGCGCACCGATGGACTCGAGGTTGTTGGAGCGAAGGACCTAATCGTTCTTCGTTCTCCTGGCGTCGAGTGGACGATCGAATCGGTCGGTCCGCATCAAACAGCTACCGCCCACATCGATCTTTCGGGTGGTC
>CAZHUR010000033.1:0-12584 GCA_964535395.1 uncultured Acidimicrobiales bacterium | reverse complement strand
ACTCCGAGATGGTCAGCTCGTCGATTCGGCCACCATCGACTGCGTCAACAACAAAGTTCACCGTGTCGCGGGTTGCAGCGAGCGAGCCGAGCATGATGAGGTCGACTCCTGCAGCGATCGAGAGTTCGGCAGCCTGAGCATTGTTCAGTGTGGCCGCGATCGCGTCCATGTTGAAGGCATCGGTCATGACGAGCCCGTCAAAGCCAAGCTCGTTTCGGAGCAGTCCGTTCACCGCAGCGTTCGACACCGACGCTGGCTGATCGCCGGTCAGACCCTCAACCACGAGGTGACCGATCATGATCGGCAGATCGTCTCGCTCAGCCGCCGCAGCGAAGGGGACGAGGTCACTTCCACGAAGGACGTCAACTCCTGGAATCGTCGGCAGCCCGGTATGGCTATCGATCCCACGGCCGTGGCCCGGGAAGTGCTTCAGCACAGGCTCGAGACCCGCATCGATAATCCCCTCGGCTGACGCGAACGCAAAGTTGGTAACCAGTTCGGGGTCTGCCCCGAAGGATCGGTCGCCGATGAAGGATCCGTTGTTGAGATCGACCACCGGTGCGAGGTTCATCGTGAAACCGAGCTCGCCAATGGCACGAGCATGATCTTCAGCCAGCTGGTGAGCTTCATCGAGGGAGAAAGTCGATCCGACGGTCCCGGCACTCGGAAGAGCGCTCGTGAGTCCTGACAAGCGCTGCACTCGTCCGCCTTCTTCATCGACAGCGATAATGCCGGGGCCGTACAACGACCGACTTTGGTATGTCGAGATGTCGTTGGCAACAGCTGCGGTGGGTTGGCCTAGAAGGACGACTCCGCCGAGCAAACCCTGTGAAGCAAGGTCGCTCGCCACAGCGAATTCTGATTGCACCATCACAGGGAACATCAGCTGACCAACACGCTGTTGAAGCGGAACCTGCGCTGCACATGCAACCGCTGCCGACACAGGTCCTGTGGGTGCGGCCGTGGTGGTCGTCGTAGTCGTGGTTGTCGATGTCGTTGTGGTCGACGTCGTCGTGGTGGAGGTCGTCGTTGTTGAAGTAGTTGGCGCTACGGTCGACTCTGTTGCTTCTGATCCTGTTGCTTCTGGAGTTGTAGCCGTTGGCTCTGAAGCTGTGGTTGCCTCTTCTTCTGATGGAGCGTCCTGCTCTTCTGGACCGACGTCGTCTTGCGGTAGGTCCTCGCCTAGTTCCGAGCTCGCGGCCCCATCTGCAGGGGCATCGGCGGTGACGGTGGTCGAACCGCACGCAGCAGCGACCAGAGAAAGAAGAATGAGCACAGCCCAAAGGAAGCGCTGTGCAGACGTGCGAAACATACCGAGCCTAAGGGTACCTGATCACTCCACTTCGGGGGTTTCGGTCACCATTTCTGGGGATTCTGTGCGAAATACATAAATCGACCTGGCGACACCCAACGCAAACAACACGAGCAGCACTCCGACCACCGTCGTGAGCAATCCCTGCGACGCAAACCAGGTTCCAGCAACCGCGAGAACATAGAACCGGCCACCTCGGCCAATCAAGGTGGCAAAGAAGTAGGTCACAACGTTCACGTCGCGGCTGACCGCAACAAATCGGAAGACCTCAAACGGCAAAGGCGAGGCAGCAGCAATGGCCAGACCCCAGAACATGTATCGATCCAGCACGTTGAGATAGCGGTTCGTGCCGAAGAACCTCTTGACCTTTGCGAACAGCTCGAAGTCGGCCAGCCGTAGAAGGAACTGTCGCTCGCCGAGCACCCCGAACGCGTTGACCAGACCACCAACGACAGCAATTTGCACAGGGTCAATGCTCTCGGCTGTCTGCACGACGTAGGCATCGGCTGGCATTGGCACAAAGGTCGACGCCAGCACCATCAAGCCGGCAAACGAAATGAGCGGCTGCTCTATGGCTTGGCCCAAGAGATAGACACCAACCGTGACGGCCATAAAGGCAACTGCAATAGCGAGAAGCTCAACGCGACGCGAGGATTGAGGCACGAGGTACCACCACCTTTTCCAACACGTTAATTCCTGAGAACAGGTAGTACTCGGCTGCACACCCCAGCCAGTAGCGGCGCTTCGAGAACTCATGGTCGACGGGTTCGGTCGGCGGCAAGGTCGCGAGAAGTTTCTCCACGAACTCTTCGTCCTCGATGACGACGCAGATCTCCTGGTTACAGCGGAAGCTGTGACGTCCGAAGTTTGATGAACCAATCAACACACGTTTCCTATCGACCACTAAGAACTTGGCGTGAAAGAAGTCGGTGAAGGTCTCGAGTTTGACGCCGCGGCGTAGCAACCGTTCGGTCATGTAGTAATCGCTTAGACGCAGCGTCAGATAGTTGCTCGACTTCGGCGTCACGACCGTCTTCGATGGAGCGGTTGCTTTGGCAAGACGTTGCTCGAGGTCGATGTCGAGCACATAGGGGGAAACGATGAGGATCTCCGACTCCGCCGACATGACCATCTCGTCGAACGCGACCTCAACCTGTTCGTTGGTGACGATCGCACTGTTAATTGCCCCCCGCTCGCCCCGTCGGGTCGAATGGAAGTCAGCGACCGTTTCGCTCACCGTGTCGGCGTCTCGGGTGCGTACTACGAGGTCGAACCACTCAAAGTTATGGTCGCTAATATTGATGCCCCCGAGATACACGGCATCGTCGACAACGAAGATCTTCTTGTGGCTACGAACCGGCCCGCTCAACAAAAGCGGACCCCACGGCCCCACGTAGGTGACCTTCACACCGGAGGCTTCGAGCCTGTCAAACATCTCGTGGGTGGCGGCTGCCTCCTCGACGACCTCATCGCGAGTCGAGCGAGTATCGCTGACGTAACGAAACGCAAACAGATCGATAGTCACACGAACATCGACGCCACGCTGGGCTGCTTCGATCAGCCGGTCGGCAACACCTTGCCCAGCTTTGTCGCCATCGAAGGTCATAACCTGGATATAGACCCGCTCAGTTGCTGTGGCGATTCCCGCGCACAACTGTTCGACAAACTCCTCATTCGCCAAGAGCTCGAAGGCTCTCGAATTGCTCATAGCTCGAAACCTACTTCGGACCGCTTCCCAAGATTCAATGAGAGATTCAGTCGTTCGACTCGTTTAGTTCTTCGGGTTCTGGCGTGATGTCGGTGGCGTGGGCCTCCGCGGTTGGTCGACTCCCCGAAACGTCATAAACATCCCTGCCAAACCCGGGTTGCCCTGGTGCTGATCGGGATCCCGGAAAGCCACCGAATCCCGTTGCTCCAGGACCGCTGATAGTGGCCCCAAACGATGAGGCTTTGAGTTCGATCCGCTTCTTAAAGAAGGAGACAACCGAGGGCCGTAGGAGTGCGCGAATCGGTGGGATCAGGAGCGCTAGTCCAACGAAGTCGGTGAGAAAGCCCGGCGTGAGCATCAGGGCTGAGGCAAAGAAGATCATGGCGCCGTCGGCGAGTTCATTCGTTGGAAGTCGACCGCTCTTAAAACCGTCGCGAACCCGGTTGATAACACTGATTCCCTCGCGCTTTACGAGCCATGCGCCCAAAAGAGACACGCCGATTACCAGAACGAGCGTAAGGGGCCAGTCAATTTGGCCCGCGACCTGGGTGATCAGGTAAATCTCGATTGGGGAAACGACGATGAATGCGACGAATAGAAGGGCGACCACGTCCCTATTCTACCGCCCTAACGGTGAGTGACCCGATCGCCGCCTGCAGCCTTCGATTCGATCATGGCCACAGCAGCTCGGTGGATCGCCGCGTCAGCTTTCTCGTTAGGGAAAACCGTCGTAGCTCCGATCGAGCACCGGGTGCGGCCTCGACGATCAGCGTTGTCGAGAGGAACCGAGATTGCCTTGCGAAGCTTCTCAGCCAAGCGAAACACCGAAGTTGCTGAGGGGGGCGACGGGACCCACACGAGGAACTCGTCGCCACCGAGCCTGGCCACAACTGCTCCGGCCGGCGCAGCTGCCTGCACACTGGCTGCGACCGACGTGAGAACCGTATCCCCAGCAGCGAAGCCCATCGACGAGTTAACCCAAGCAAAGCCATCCAGGTTCAACACGACAATCCCAGACTTCTCGAGATCGGCGCCCGCCATCCTGCTGAGGAGGGAGTGGCGATTTGTCAGTCCGGTCAGTGGGTCGTTCGTGCGAAGGTGACCGAGACGAACGTCGAGTTGTGCATTCAACATCACCGCCCGCAACATTTGGGCAACCAGTCGATACGTGCGCCACTCCTCAGATGTCGGCGGCTCGCTAGTAGACCTAAAGGCATCGACATAGCCAAGGAGGTTCTCATCGAGATCGAGTAACACCATCGTCATCCGGTCGGGACGTTGGGGCACGATCGTGCCCACTTCGTTGTCCGCTCGCCAGGTACGGATCTTGGCTTTGCTGTACGACTCCACGACGTGAGCGGGCAACGAGAGCGGGTGGGCGGCGTTGTTCTGTTCGACGGTCTCGGCATCGAGTTCGCGTTCGCAGAACGTCGCTGCGGTCCCGTCCTCAGCGAAGATGGTGATCGCCAGCGAGAGCCGATCGATGTTGCGTTCGGCAAAGTCGGCGATCGTCCGAAAGCTGCTTCGAAGTCCCTCTGGTTCGACGAGCAAGTCGGTCAACGACGCTACGTCGTCGACGAGGCTGTGGGCGCGAGCATCAGCGCCAGCTTCGTGAAGCTCGAGAAGTACTCCATTTCCGCCCGCAACCCCGAGGTGGACAATCTCCATCTGATAGATGTCCCACGTTCCAGAGGACGCTACGAATCGGAACAATCCGGGAGCTGGAGCTCGAAGATCTGGGACCGCACGGCCAATGACAGCGGCAGCTCGACCAATGTCGGCTGGGTGGAGAAGGTCCAGAGAACTGGTGTCTAAGACGTCAGCCCGTGAAAGGCCACCGAGCTCGAGAATCTCGTCGGTAATGGCGCGCACGTGAAACTCTTCGTCGACCACAAGACCGCCGATAGCGTCAGCGGCGAGTCCTTTGAGGTGTCCTACCCAATCGATTTGCTCGTGCATGTTGCTTACGCAATCGGCAAAACCACCCATTCAGATGAGTTCTCACCCGAACACCTCTTGCCATAGAGTGAGTCCGTGAGTGACGCGGAATCAACTATTCATAGTCGTCCGCCTTCGGTAGATGCTCTGGCGCGTTCAATTTCAGACACCGGTTTGCCCCACGGCCTCCTCGTCGAGGCAGCTCGAGAGGCAATTTCTGCAGGGGACCCCGACTCTGCGCGCGAGATCGCAGCACGAACCCAACAGTTGATGTTGCAGCGGGTCATCAACGCGACCGGAACGATGCTCCATACGAACCTGGGTCGAGCGCCAAACGGTGTGCAGCAAGCCCCGGGTTATCGCAATCTCGAACTCGACCTTTCCACCGGGGAACGGGGCTCTCGACAAGCACACGCGCCCCAACTCATCGCACGACTGTGCAACGCCGAGTCGGCCATGGTCGTAAACAACTGTGCTTCAGCGGTGATGTTAGTGCTCGCGGCCCTCGCGAACAAGCGAGACGTTGCCGTGTCTCGCGGCGAACTAGTCGAGATCGGTGGCGGGTTTCGAGTGCCCGACGTAATGGCCCAAAGCGGAGCGAACTTGATCGAGGTCGGAACAACGAACCGAACGAGAGCGGCCGATTATCGTTCCCGCATCGAGGACCCCGAAACCGACGTTGCACTCGTCATGCAGATTCACCAGTCGAACTTCAAAATCGTTGGCTTCACCGAGATGCCGTCGACCAAGGCGTTAGCCGGGCTGGGGGTGCCACTCGTTGCCGATATTGGCTCTGGGCTTCTCGACGCGGCGTGCCCATGGCTCCCCCAGGGTCCTCCCTCGTGGCTTGCCGACGAGCCGGCAGCAAAGCAGACCCTGGCCGACGGCGCTGCGCTCGTTACGTTCTCCGGCGACAAACTCATGGGCGGGCCACAGGCCGGCATCATCGCGGGCGACGCCGACCTGGTCGCCAGGTGCGCGAAACACCCTCTCGCCCGAGCGCTACGTCCCGGGGGCCTTGTGCTCGGTGCACTCCAAGAACTCGCTCTTGCCTATCTGCGACGCGACGGCGAGTCGATCCCGTTCTGGAAGATGGCGAATGCCTCGATCGACTCGCTCACCGAACGCTCCGAGAAGATCGTCGCCGCCATTGGCGCGGGCACCGTCGTCGAAACCATGGCGGTGCCAGGAGGCGGAACGTTGCCCACCGTCGAGATTCCGTCGGTCGGCATCGCGCTTCCGGGTGACCAGCGAGAGTACCTGCGAACCGCCGAAGTTGCGATCATTGCAAGGGTCAATGAGGACATCACATATCTCGACCTGCGGACCGTAGATCCAGCCGATGACGAGGCGATTATCGAACGCCTCAAGACCCTCTACGGAGGGCTGTGAGCCACGTCATCTCGACCGCTGGTCATGTGGACCATGGCAAGAGCACCCTCGTTCGGGCGCTGACAGGGACCGACCCCGATCGGTTCGCCGAAGAGAAGGAGCGGGGTCTTACGATCGACCTCGGTTTTGCTTCGGCCAAGTTGCCGAGCGGCAAGGTTCTGTCGCTGATCGACGTGCCCGGACACATCCGGTTTCTGAAGAACATGTTGGCGGGAGTCGGCGCGGTCGATGCCTGTCTATTTATCGTCGATGTGAACGAAGGGTGGAAGCCACAAACCGAAGAACATCTGCGAATACTCCAGCTACTCGGTGTTGAACACGGCGTTCTGGCGCTGACCAAGATCAGCTTGGCCGATGAGGAACTGATCGAACTCGCCACTCTCGAGATAGCCGAGCGGGTTGAAGGAACGTTTCTGGAAGACGCCCCCGTCGTTCCCGTCGACTCGATCGACGGCACCGGCATCGACGATCTGAAAGCTGCGCTCGACGAGATGATCTCTGTGGCACCCGGGGCGGCTGACCGAGGAACTCCTCGCATGTGGGTTGATCGAGCGTTCTCGGCAAAGGGCTCAGGCACGGTCGTTACCGGAACGCTCACCGGTGGCAGGGTTCGCACTGAAGACGAGATGCTGCTGCTGCCTCAGCGAACCAAGGTGCGGCTGCGCGGACTTCAAAGCCTCCATGCTGAGCGGACCAAAGTTGGGCCAGGTAATCGAACTGCCATCAACCTCAGCGGAGTGAACCACGACCTGGTCAAGCGTGGCGACGTGCTCGTCCGCGAGGGTGAGTGGTTCGAGACCTCGGTGTTCGATGGCCGCCTCAACGTTTTGGATTCACTCGATCACGATGTGTCACGGCGCGGCGCACACCTTCTCTACCTCGGGGCCGGCGAACACGCCGTGCGCATCCGCATTCTCGGTGACCCGATCGCACCGGGCGAGTCGGGCAACATCCGCATCTATCTACCCCATCAGCTACCACTTCTCCCCGGGGATCGCTTTGTGCTGCGCGAGTCCGGCCGAGCAGAAACGATCGGCGGTGGAGAGATTCTCGACATCGATCCGAAGACTCGTGCGTCTGAGGCCAGTCCCGACCGGTCGGTCGATCGAGTGATCAGCGAACGCGGTTGGGTCAGCGTTGACGAACTGTTCTTGTTGACCGGCGAACGCCGTGAACCAGACGTGGGCACGTGGGTCGTGAGCCCGGAGTTGCTTCAGTCGGTCATCGAGGACTTGCGAGGACGCGTCGAAGAAGCAGGAGGGCTTGGTCTCGACACCGCCACCCTGTCCGACGAGGAGAAGGCAACGCTGACACTTCTCGGTGATGTGGTTGTGGCAGGAGGTCGAGCCACAAAGGCCGAAGCGATCGACCCACTGACCTCCCACCCTTATGTTCGGGCTCTTCGGGAAGGCAAATTCACCCCACCAGACCCAGACGATGTCGACCCGATGGAATTGCGTGAACTCGTTCGCCGAGGCGAGGTCATCGTCGAAGACGGCATCCACTTTGCACCGGAGGTCATTGGTGAGGCAGCGCTACTCGTTGCTGGGCTGCTGGCTGAAAAGCCCGAGGGTGTGACGGTGTCGGAGGTTCGCCAAGCAATGGGCAACACCCGCAAGCACGCCATGCCGTTACTTGCACGCCTCGACTCGAGCGGAGTCACTCGCCGCCGCGACAACCTCAGAATCGGCGGACCACGATTGCCCGTAATCTAGGCACACAGAGTGAGACTGAAAGTTTTTCGGTCTCCCCCCTTGTCGCAAGTCACACGATGTGTCTAGTTTCACATCAGAGGCGCTAAGAGCGGGCAAGAATAACGGGGGAAAATTAAAATGGCGGTTCACGATAATTCGACAATTTCCGAAGGCGAGCTGCTCTGGCAAGAGCATGCAGCGTGCAGAGGGCCGTTGGGCTCGGTCTTTTTTCCGCCGCCCATAACGGAGCGCAAGCGGGAACGGCGTGCCCGAGAAGAGCGCGCCAAGGAGATCTGCGGAGAATGCCCGGTGGTCATCGATTGCCGAACCTACGCCATTGCCATCCGTGAGCAGCACGGCGTGTGGGGCGGCTTGAGCGAGCAAGAACGCCGCGCCCTCATAGACCACTAACGCCAGAACCAGGATCGGCCGTGACCGGCTAGGCCTCTTCGCCTTCGGCGCCGCGGCGCTTTTCACGGTAATCCACGGCGCCGCCTTCCTCTGGCTCGACCTCAAGAAGCAAGCCGTCGATCTCGACGACTCGCGCTTGAGTACCTACCAGGATCGGCGTCGCACGGTTTGTACGCGCACGCCATGGAGCGCCGCGGATTGAAACGACTCCATCGGGATCGACCTGCTCGACCACTTCTGCCAACTCGCCAAGCATCCACTCTCGACCGATCGTTGGAGTTGAGAATCGAGTACGAACCATTGCGGGCATGCCACCGAGCATCGCGAGCAACATGCCAACGATTCCAACGATGAGTGGGAGCCAGCCAATGCTGTGTTCACCGAGTAAGAAGAGCGAGCCGAGGATCAGAAACAAGACTCCAACGCCGCTCCAGAACTGCTGGATACCTGACTGCACATCGATACCGAAACCAATAAACGCGATCACGAGCAATGCAACTGCCCACCATCGGGCGTCGAGCACCGCAAGACCATATGAGCCAGCGAGAAGAGAACCGGCGCCGACCATTCCGGCTACACCCACGCCAGCGGTGAAGAGTTCGAAGATGAGCAGGCCAAGGCCAACGACAAATAGCAGGTACGCAACCGGTGGCGACGCGAAGGTATGGAACTGCTGATCGATCAAGGGAAGTCCAACGAACCGTGTCGAGGTGGTACCAACTTGAGTGGCCTCTGAACCCTCGGGAAGGACCGAGCCGTCAGGAAGCGTGTCACCGGCGGTGATGACGTCGGACTCGAACTCTGGTAGCTCGAGGAGGTGGCTCAGAATCAACGGCGCATTCTGAACAGGAAGATCGGTCAGCGGTAGTTCGTCTTCGTCGAATAGGTCGTCGTAACCAATGGTGCTCTCAAACCCCTCGGCAAAGACTCCAACGAAATCGCTGGAGGCCACGTCACCGGTCAGCACGAGCTCACCAAAGTTGCCAAACTCGCTGCCCGGAGCAATACCGATCTGATCTGCCGCCAAGACGAGCTGACCCGCTCGGCCGAGCGCACGCCCGTTGTTGGCCTGCCCAATCCAGACCGAGACCGGAACATCTAGTTCGAACATGAGCGTGGCGAGTTCTGCAATCTCATCGTCAGAAATTGTCGCGCCTTCGGTTTCCATCTGGAGCACGACAGCGCGAGCACCATTTGTTTCGGCATCGGTAAGCGACTCGGTGATGAAGTTCGCAAGCACCGGATCGATCAAACCGTTGATTGCGATAACGTCGATGAACCCCGACGCTCCACCCAATTCGTTCTGCGTCACCTCAACATTCGATGGCCCTTGGTTCTGAGTAGCCTGTGCACTTGCGGGAAGAGCCGACAGGATGAGGACGGCGAACGCAAGAGCAATGACTCCGAACGCGCGAAAAGAACCGAATGGACCACGACGTGCACAGCGATTTTGAGTTTCCATTTCCGCTCCTAATCATTGCGGGGAAGGGCGGGGTAGGTAAGACCGTACTGACTGCGGCGATAGGAACCGAAACCGCGAGGGCTGGTCATTCGACACTTCTGGTCGAACTCGGAGGTCAAAATCAGATCTGTTCGCTCCTAGGCAAGGGCGAAATTGACGCCAAACCCGATGATGAGGGCATCATCTCGATCGATGAGAACCTCTCGTGGCTCGGTATCTCGCCCGATCGGTTGTTGGCAGGCTGGCTTTCGGGTCGTCAGATGGGGCTCGTTGCAGATCGTTTAGAAAAGTCTGGCGCGCTCGAAGTGATTGCGACGTCTGTTCCGGGGATCAAAGACGTCCTCACGATCGGGTTTCTCCGACGTCTCGTCGACATGGAACGCTTCGACCGCATCATCGTCGACGGGCCAGCGTCTGGGCGTGCACGAGAGATGTTGCGGGCTCCAATGATGGTCGCCCGCGCCACCTCGGAAGGCCCCATCTACGATCAGGCCACTCGCGGACACGACCTGCTCACCACCGCCGAGTCCACCGCACTGCTGCTCGTGACGCTCCCCGAAGAAACTCCGGTCAACGAAACAATCGAGACCGCCTTCGATGCCGAGGACGAGCCCGGAATCCATCTCGCAGGAGTCGTGGTGAACCGAGTGTTTCCAGCCAAGGCCCCACCGAAGGCTTTCGACCGTCACCCATTTGGGCCGTCGCTGCGCGAGCGTCACGAGTCCAATGTCGAGCAGTGCAAGCGACTCGCCGAAGAGCTTCCGGTCCCGCAATGGACGACGCCGGAAAACCCTCACGGCGTCAGCACCGCTGCCCACATCGACGAGCTGATCTCGGGAAGCTTCGACATCGATCTCAATGCAAGTGCGTCCCCGAGCAGTCTCCCCGAAACAAACCTCGAACCGCTCGACAGGGCCCTGGCCGCCCCGATCGTCGTCACCGTCGGAACGGGCGGTGTCGGCAAGACAACACTGAGCGCCACGTTGGCGTGGAGTGAAGCCTCGAAGGGCCGTTCGGTCGCCCTCATCACGATCGATCCAGCAAAACGACTTGCCGATGCACTCGGGATCGACGCTCTCGATGACGACCTTCGAGATGTTGCCGTGAACGGGGACGGTCGACTCCAGGTTACGATGCTCGACCCAGGCAAGACCTTTGAACGAGTAGTGCGTGCCGAAGCCGACGACCAAGCGCACGCCGAACGAGTGTTGGCTTCGCCTCTTGCTGTGCAGATGACCGAATCGCTTTCGGGGATGACCGAGTACATGGCGGTCGAGCGACTGTGGCAGTTGCACCATGACCCCGAAATTGACCTGGTCATCGTCGACACTCCTCCCTCGTCTGATGCGCTCGCGTTCCTCGACGCGCCGTTGTTGCTCGCGCGTCTTCTCGACAACCGCCTCTACAAGCTGCTGGTGCACGGAAAGAAGAAGTCGATCATCAACCGCGCAATCGGTGGGGTCGTTGGCCAACTAGTAGCAACCGTCGGCGGAGCCGTCGTGCGTGACGCTGTCGATTTCTTCAAGAGCTTCGAAGGTATTGAGGACGGCTTCAGGGAACGCGGCGACGAGATGTTTCAGACGCTGCGTAGTAACGAAACCGAGTTTGTCGTCGTTGCCTCCCCCACTGGTGGCTCACTTACAAACGCACGAGACTTCCTCGATCAACTTCGAGCCGTGGAAGTCGAGCCATCGCTGATGATCGCGAACCGCTTCACGCCCGAGGTAAAACCGGACAAGTCATCGAAGGGAGCCGCCACCCTCGTCGAACACCTAACGGTCCGAAGATGCTCAGAGATTTCGAACCTCATCGACCATGACGCTCAAACAGACCTACCAACGGTTCGGGTCCACGACCTACCCACGCCGGTTACGAGCCTCGAAGGCATCAAAGAGCTCGCCAAACAACTCAACAGCTAGAGCTCAGCTGTGCTCGATCGGCCGTGCCCTAGCAGCACTGCCCTGTCACTCGGCGGCGAGTTCGGTAAGCGCTTCTTCGAGCGATTCGGTGACCGACACGATTCGATCAAAGCCGGTCGTGTGGAGCAAGCGGTTGAGTCCAGCTGTGGTGCTGACCACAGCAACATCGCCTTCAGCTTCGCGAACACGGCGAATGCCACCGATGAGTGCGCCAAGACCTGCCGAATCCATAAACGGTACTTCGGAGAGGTCGACAATGAGCCAATGAACGTCTTCGATGCCCGCCAGCGCATCACGAAACTCGCCGACGGTATAGGCGTCAACCTCACCAACAAGACGCAAAACGTGGTAGTTCTCGTCTTCGGTGCCTGCCTCGACATTGATTTCCAACACTGATGGTTACCCCGTGTGCCCGCTCGCTCGTGATGGCGAGTTCTAATAGCGAACCAATAGGTTAGCCCAACACAAGCAATCGCACACTGGAGATTCGTGGCTAGCCTGTTCTCCGTGCCGAATCTTCTTCTCGCTACCGATGCCGACTGGCTTTTCGATGACGTCGCCGCCGCTCTTGGCGGATCCTTTGATGTGCATCGTGTTCGTGATGGTTCCGATGTAACCAGCGCCGCCCGCACGGTTGATCCGGAGCTGATCATTCTCGATCTGCAGATCGGCAACATGGGCGGTGTTGCAACTTCTCTCCTGGCAAAACAGGAAATGGGCGAGGGACGAATGGAAGACACGCCGATCC
>CAZHUR010000032.1:0-12633 GCA_964535395.1 uncultured Acidimicrobiales bacterium | reverse complement strand
GAACCACGGCCTCATCACCACCGGCGGCAGCGTCGACGCTGCGGTGTGGTGGTTCGTTGCGCTCGAACGCTGTTGTCAAAGCCAGTTGCTCGCCGAAGCTGCGGGCGACCCGATCGAGATCCCCGACGAACTCGCCCAGTCGGGTTACGACGGTCAAGGAAGCGATTACGCGGCTTGGTTCCAGTTTCAACCCTGGTGGGACGAACTCGTGCAGCGAGAGCCGGAGTTCTTGAATTAACGCCACGTCGTCGACAACGAGCTGCCGTTCGATCGCTTGACTAGGCGGCAGGCCTCAATGCGTCCTGCGGTGCTTGCGACTGATCGAGTGCCTTCGCTGCGTTCACGCAGAAGTCGATCGCGTCACGCAGGGTCTCGACCGCAGGATCTTCGGGTAGATGAACCTCGAACTCGTCGTCTTTGATCTTGTGGATCGTGAAGACTTCGCCAATCGCCCGAATCACTTGTCGTCGCTGTTCGGTGAGGAAGTTGAGCAGTGCGGCCTCCTCGGTGTCTGCGCCGGTGAACGTGCGGAAGCGGGTATCGAAATCGGCGTCTTCGGTGTTGATTTCTACACGGTTGGTGCGCACATCAAGAGAACGCTCATAGATCGAGAAGCTGCGGAGACCTGAGTCGTAATCGACCTCGATTTCACACCGACCAAGACGCGAGGTGCGAACGCGAATCTTGTGTCCGTCGATGACTCCCCGGAGTTGGGGGCCTTCGCTCTTTGTCGCACGGCCAAACTTCAAACCCAGGCTTTCGGCGAAGCCGCGAAGCTCTTCATCTTGTTGCTGCTTGGGCCCGCCGCCTAACTGAAACACAATACCCATGCGTGTGCATTCGGTCGTTGAGAATCAAATCCTTAGCGGTTCGACCTGTCTGGGCTATCCATGTGACAACTGACCGCGCCGAAGGGTGACGAGAGCTCTTTCGGGTACCAATCAGTCCGTCGGCGGCGCCATGAACGGTGAGTCGGTTGCCATGTCTGCAACAACAGCCCACGTCGGGCGAATGACGAGCACCACTTGGTCTGGATTCCCGAGGAAACGGAGCCACTTCTGGGCCATGTCTTCACCGAGGTACCGCACCGCTGCTTGTTTGTAGCGGTCGGCAATGCCCGAGGTTTGTTGTGCGGTAATGGTGCCTCGGAGTTTGAGGCTGCGATACGGAAAATCGTCCGTGTCGATCGTTACAGCAACGACGGTGCCGTCGGGGAGGTCGTGTAGTTTCTTCGCGCCCTCAAAGGTGACTACCACCAGTTCGGTTCCCGTCCACACAAACCAGATCGGCAGCACCCGGGGAGTGTGGTCTTGAGCCACCCAGGCAATGCGGGCAGGAATCCGAGACTCGAGCAGCAAACCAACCGTTGGCGAAAGCGGGGTTTGCAGAACGGACGGCAAGGCTGAATCCATGCCACAAAAAGTATCGTCGTTCGGCTCGGAGCGGACGGGATTCTGATCGTTGCGCCGACTACGGTCCCGGTATGGCTCAACCAGACCGACTTCGAGTTGCTACGTGGAATCTCGAGCGGAAGAAGCCAACCGCCCCTCGGGGAGCTGAGGCAGTCGACTATCTGCACACCAAGGACGCCGACCTCATCTCACTCGTTGAAACAAGGACCACGTTTCCGGCTCGGGGCGGCCACATTCTTTTTAGCGCAACGCCGAGAGGTAAACGGTTCGCCGACGACGAACGCAAAGTTGCACTGTGGTCGGCAACACCGCTCGAGCTGGTCGAGTTCGATTCGGCCATCGACCCGACGCGCTTTGTGGCAGCCCGAACCACCACGGCTCTCGGCGAGGTGCTGGTGCTGGCGATCTGCATCACATGGCACATGGCCGAGGTCACCTACCATGACGGCCCGAAGAAGAAGCCGTGGGAAGAACACCTGCAATACCTCGAACACCTGAGCGACATCTTCAGTACGATCGACGAACCCGTGATCGTGGCAGGCGACTTCAACCAACGAACGCCAAGACAAAAGACCGGCAACAAAACAGCCGCCGAAGCTCTCGACCAGGTTTTCGCACACCTGAACATCGTGACTGCAGGAACACTCCCCGGATGCACCAAACCAGGTATCGATCACATCGCTCTCAGTCGACATTTCGCGGCACTCAACGTGGAAGGTTGGCCACATGACGTGACCGGCAATCGTCTCAGTGATCACGATGGAGCATTAGCCGATATCTCTTTGGTTTGAAACGGTGTCAAACTGCAAAATGTGTGGGGTGAGCTCCCCACACACCTGCGTGGGCATATGACCTCGCAATCATCCATAATCAACGCTGATAGCTGCCTTCTTGGAGATAGCGGATGGGCCTGCATGGCTTCGAACAATCGAGTCTCATAGGTGCGGACCCCACCGCCCGCGTGCGCCGCGACATCGATGCACCAACCGAACAGATGAGCAGACCCACTCCCCCCTTCCAGCGAGTGAACCGCCGAAAGCCTGGGGCGAGGTCTCTTGTTGTTCGCCAAGGGCCGTCGCGTCCTAGGCGACGTCCTCCCACCCCTCCGGGCAAGCAGCCGTGGACAGAAAAGCAGGTGCTCGTATCGCTTGTCGCTGGCCTGTTGGTGGCAGCGGTTGTGGTGTTTGGCTTCGGCGGTGACGACGACAACGTCGAAACAGCGAGCGAGGTATTGGGCGAAGGCATCAGCCGAGAAATTGCAGAACCCGAAGAGGACTTTGCCGACGGGCTAGAAGAAGAACAGTCCGGGCTGCAGCGAGCTGTAGAGCGTTTGGCTGAAGAAGGCGCAGACACACCTCTCGCCGAGATCACCACGGCAGCTCCGAGCACGATTCCAGAAGCCACACCCACCGCACCCGAGCCGATAGTGGACCCAGACGTTGAGCTCGACTTTGTCGCCGAGTCTGGTGGCGAAGGCGCTGAACAGAATTACACCTTCCGTTCGACCTCAGTCGGTAGCACCACGGTGGCGTGGGACTTCGGTGATGGCAACACCGGCACTGGTGCATCTGTGTTTCACAACTATGTCTTTCCGGGCATCTACACCGTGACGATGACCGCACAGGGCGCCGGCGGCACCGAACGGGTCACCCAAGACATCACCGTGCTTCAAACCACGGGTCTTGTCGAAGCAGGTTTCGTTGCCGGGGTAGCCGACCCGTCCAGGGGCCAAAGGATCTCTTTCACCAATACATCGCATGAAGACTTCCAGACGTTCTTCTGGGACTTCGGCGACGGCAACACCAGCAATCAGCCAGCACCAACGCACTCCTACAACCGCTCAGGCGACTACACGGTGGTGCTCACTGCAACGATGGCTGATGGCACGACCGACTCGATCCTCTATTCGATTCGTGTAGCAGCGAACCAAGGCAACCTCGAAGCATCCTTCACCAGCTTTGCCTCTGACGCACCGAGACAGCAGACGATGAACTTCCGGGCAAACACCGAAGGCAACGCCAACAGGTTCGACTGGGACTACGGCGACGGAAACCGTGGCTCTGGAGCAAGCCCAGACCACACCTACGCCGCTTCCGGTACCTATACCGTCACCCTCAGAGTGAGAAACTCAGACGGTCAAAGCGACACCACTAGCCAACAGGTGACCGTTCAGCGCAACGGATAGGACGCGCTACTTCTCAGGCGGAAGCAATTTTCTTCAGTTTTTTCTAGACAAATCCGAGGCCTGAAGCGTGTGTAGTCACATGGACACGCTCGTCCCAAAGCCGATTTCGTCAGAACCCGCGCCTGCTCGGCCAGTACCCTGCACGCCTACACCCATGGATTTCGACGATTTCTACCGTGCCGAGTTGCCTGCGATGATCGCACTCGCGCGCTCGATCTGTGGTGACGTGCACGTGGCCGAAGACATTGCCCAAGAGGCCCTAACGAAAGCCCACCGCAGCTGGCACAAGATCGAACGGTACGACAGGCCGGGCGCTTGGCTACGCCGGGTGACCATCAACATGACCTTGTCGAAACGGCGGCGAATTGTTCGCGAGCTGTCGCTGTTGACAAAGATGTCTCGCCAGCCCGCAGCAGCGAATACCACCCCGACCGGTGACGACGACGTGTGGGATGCCGTCGGTCAGCTCCCTCCCAAACAACGAGCAGCGATCGCGCTGTTCTACCAAGAGGACCAAAGCACCAGCGCCATCGCCGACGCATTGGGGTGCTCGGTCTCGACCGCAACATCACACCTCAACCTCGGGCGAAAACGCTTGGCGAAGCTCCTCGGGGAACAGGAAGAGGAGAGCTGACATGAACCTCGACGACCGAATGCGCTCGGCCCATCAACGCCAGCTCGACGACATCACCAACCAGACACGGGGCGCTACCTTCACACCGAGCCCAACCCCTCTCATCGAGCGTGCTGCACCCGCGATTGGGATTGCGCTCATCGTTCTCGTTGCGTTCTTCGGCGCTCGTGTTCTCGTCCCCGACGGACCCACGAGCATCGAGTCGGTCGACAGCGCCGACCTAGACGCTGCCGCAACACCTGACTCACCGGAAGCGGGGACTGCTGGAGCTCAAGCGGCCGAAACCACAACCACGACGAGCACCGTGGCGCCGAGCACCATCCCAGAGGATCCTGCACCTCCTGAAGAGGATGCGCCTGACGAGCCATCGCCACAGGAAGCGATTCCCGAAGAACCCGCTGTTTCCGAAGAAACTCTGCCGCCCGATCAGCCTACGCAGGCTGAAACGACCGTGCCTGGTCAGCAGCCGCCACGGCAGGTTGCTCCGACAGGTGAAGCTGACGATGTCACCGAACCAACGTCACCAACCACCAGTGCAACTCCCGCGACGCCCGTGATCGAGATCGACCCAGGTTTGCCATCGGTCAAGTGCCAATCGGGTTTGCGTGCACCGCTCGAACGTGCGGCACTGCAATACATCGGCCCAAACGTTGGGTGGAATCGACTCGACGACCTCGTCGACGAACAAGACAACGAGTTCACCTTCGAAGCGTGGGAACCCGGATTTCCCGACGAGGTCACCGTAGAACTAACGCTGAACGCACCCGTCGATGCCGTTGCTATCCAAGTTGCTCAGGACCCGTTCACACCCGTCAGCGGTGATATCGAGATCTCGACGTTCTTCGACGGAGAGCTCATCGACACGTTCTCGATTCCGCTCTCAGGTGTTGACGGTTGGGAAGTGAACACGTTCGATACAACCACCCGCATCGATCGGTTCACCATCACGCGAGACGACGAAGCCGAGAACATCATGGAAGTGCTCGTCTGCGTTCAGTGACCTGGCAGCAACGAGGAATTTGTACATCGCGCTAGACAAAGTTGGCTTGGCGTTCGTGTGTGAGGCATGAACGATTCGCACGAACAGATCCGAGCAAACAAACGCCAACCGGTTGCACTTCTCGCAGTTGCGGCGGTGATCGCCAGCATCCTGGCGGTCATCTCCACCGATGTTGGAGCCGCCAGCGCACAGAGAAACGATCAGATCTTCAGCCTCAGCGCATCGAACGTGAGTAACTCGGCCACGGCGTGGCGCCTCACCGACGGAACGCTTGGCACCGACGACAACTCGTCTTGGGAAAACCCAAACCCATGGAACGCCGAGAGCTACCCAATGGTCGCAGAGATCAGCCTTGGTGGAACGTTCGAGCTCAGCTCGCTTCGTTACTACGTTGGAAACCTGACCCAAGGGAGTGACGACGTTCTCTTGGAGTATTCGACCACCGCGAGCGGAGATGACTTCCAATGGCTGACAAGACAGAACTCGGGCCATCGGTGGGGCGATTGGAAGACGGTGCAGCTCAGCGGCCAGTGGGCCCAACGTGTGCGGGTGACCTTCCTCGACCAGAACGACCGCTTCAACATCGGCGAACTCGAGCTGTTCGGCACTGACGTTTCGACCACAACCCCAACGACCACAGCTTCAACCACCAGTACAACCACATCGAGCACCGTGCCAGGCACAACCACCGCAGCTCCAACAACGACAGTTCCGGTCACTACAACAACGACACCCACCAACGGTCAAGACGTCGACATGCCGAGGTCAGCCGTCCCCGGGCCAGACATCGTGCGGGCGCACGGCTTCGGTAACTGGCCGAGCGATCACCTCAGCAGTGCATGTCGAGACCTCCACGACCGCTACTGGATCCAAGGCCAGAACGTAGGCACCAGCGACGACCCAAACCACCCTGATAATCGGGCGTACCACACGTGGCATCCAGCTATCGAGACTCATCCCGAGACCGGTGAAGTGTGCGACTACGGACACGAACATGGCACTTCACCACTTCGAGCCCCGGCCGACGTATTCGAGTTGTCTGGCGGCTGGCCAGCCTTTGGCTACGCAGCCGCCCAAGCCGGCACTGACCGCCATGAAGACCACGTTGGCCACAAGGTGACCGTTGCCCGCTTCGCCGCCGCCATTGGAAACGGCGCGGGAGACGAGACCCTCTACGACGCCGGATTCGAATGCAACTGGCTCTCGAAGATCCACCAGGGATCTCATAGCCTCGATGCGTTTGCCAATCACCTCCACGAGTACTTCCTCACCATCCAGTGCTTCGACGGTGTGAACGAACAAGGCGTACGAACGGGCAACATCGTTGGAACCGAGTTCTCGGTCAAGCTTCTCTATACCTACGGCCGCCCAAACACCTTCGTCGAAGAGAACTGCGCTGGGGCACAAAGCTTCGACGTGGGTGTGCTCACTGGCCCCAACGGCGAGACGCCACACCGTGCAGCGCTCGAATCACCCGTTACCGAAGCCGCCGTTCCAAACGACCGAGCGTTCGTCTGTTCCAATGCGCTCCTGTGGCGCAGCTTGGACCGAAGTTCAGAGCACATTGTCTCCTACTCCGACATCTGGACCGACTTCGTCGAGATCAGCAACCCCGACGGCGACGGCGTCATTCAGATCCAGCCGTATTACACGGTGGCCAACTCATCGCGAGTCATCGAAGGATTCAACAACGGCGAACCCCCGAGCCAAGTCGTGCGCACCATCGACCTTTGCTACGGCGATGATGGACAGAAGCTGAACTACCGATTCTGCGAAACCGCACCGGCAGCCAACCCCGGCTGGGACAGCCCGCTATCGCCGTTCAACGGTGCGCTCCGCTCAGTGCACTTCAAGGCCGTCACGCTCAACAACGAAGGCGGGCCAGAAGTGTTCTGCACCGACGCGTTCGGTCGCCAGGTCGAAGACGAGCTGCCGTGCGATCGAGGCAACATCGAACAGCGAGCAGCTAGCTACCAGAACGACTTCAACAACGGACGCTTCAGCGCAAATGGTCAAACCGGCCTCGTAGCCGGCTCGATCTGGGCCGAGATTCCCGGCGGTGAGCGCACAACGACCACTCCCCTAGGAGGCGGCGCCTACCAACCAAACGGAATCGGCTTTGAGTTCATCATCGACAACCGAAACCCCGACGATGACGGCGACGGCCAACCGGACGGAGCAAACATTCGGGGACAGAACTAAGGGCCAAAAGGAGCACCTAGAACCGCCTTTCGAATAGACCTGACCAAAGGACCGCCCCGGCGGTTAGATGAGCTGCGCGTCGGTTTGGATATCGATGAGGGCCGGACCATTGTGGGCCAGTGCTTCGGCCATGGCTGGTTCCAGTTGATCCAGCTCGGTGACCGCAATTCCCTTGATGCCACACAGTTCGGCCATCTTTGCGAAGTCCGGATTGACCAGCGATGTCTGCCAGACTTCCCACTCGGCAGCCCGTTGTTCCTTCGAGATCTTGCCAAGCTCGTGGTTGTTTAGGAGCACGTGGGTGATGTTCATGTCGTACTTCGAAAGCGTCGTCAGTTCCATCGCGTACTGACCAAGTCCACCATCGCCGCTGACGCTGATGATTTGACGATCATCACCCACAGCTGCCCAAGCACCCATCGCTCCCGGAAGAGCGAAACCAATCGAGCCGAGGTAGCCCGACATCAAGACGTCCTGGCCTCCAGATGCCTCGAAATAGCGTCCGAAGGCATAGGTGTTGTTCCCAACGTCGACCGAAATGACCGCATTGGCGTCAGCCTTAGCCTGCAGGGCTGCCATCACCGCTGCCGATCCAATGCCGTGGCCGCTGTCATCATGGACCCGGCTCGCCTTTTCGGCTCGCCAAATCGACCAGCGTTCCTCGAGCTCGTCACGCAGATCGTGGCACTTGGTGTCCTCGGGCAGTCCGGCGAGCATCGCTCGCGCCGTCACGCCCACATGGCCCTGCACCGGTACGTCAACCGAGTGGAATCGTCCTAGGGCCATTGGATCGGTGTCAACCTGGACTGTGGGCTTGTAGTCGGCAATGCCGGTGTGGTTCGAGAAGCTTGCGCCAAAGACGACCAGAGCGTCGCTCTCGTTCATGAACCAACTGGCAACCGGCGTGCCGGAGCGGCCCATCACGCCACATCCGAGTTCGTGGTCGTCGCCGATGAGTCCCTTGGCCTTAAAGGTCGTAGCTACTGGAGCGCCGATTCGATCGGCTAGGGCAATGACGTCGTCCATCTGATGGCGGGCGCCAGCACCGACGACGATCATCGGCCGAGTCGAGTTCGCAATGACATCGATCGCGGCGCGCAGTGCGTCTTCGGGTGGAGCGATCTCGCGGGAACCAACGCGCCCATCGGGCATCTGAGCGGGGACATCGTCGCCTACCGGCAGGTGCTGAACTTCGTCGGGGAAGATCAGGTGCGATACGTCGCGTTCGATGATGGCTGTCTTCATCGCCAGCGTTGCCATTTCTGCGTGATCTGAGTCGGCGTGAATCGTCTCGCTGAAGCGGGCAACGTCGGCAAAAGCCCCTTCGAGGTCTGTGTCTTGAAACGCACCACGTCCCTTAACTTTCGATGGAACTTGTCCGCTCAAGGCAAGTACCGGGGCGCGGCCTTGCTTTGCGTCGTATAGGCCGGTGAGCAAGTTCGTAGAGCCCGGTCCTGCAATGCCGAAACATGCGGAGACGCCGCCTGTGAGTTTCCCATAGGCGGTAGCGGCAAATGACGCCGCTCCCTCGTGACGAACGGCGATGTAGGTCAATTCACCGCGCGCCTCGGCTTTGCGCATCGCGTCAGCCAAGCCCAGGTTGGAGTGTCCAACCATGCCAAAGACGTGGGTGAGACCCCAGTTGATCATCGTCTCGACCATCACGTCAGAGACGGTTCGCTCCTCGGGAGCTTCTCCCGGCAGGGCCACCCACACACCGTCCTCGCGGACTTCGGTTTGGAAACAGTCCGGCGCATCGCTGAACCCGCCCGGCGGCTGTCCGGTCAGAGGAGAGTAGTCATAGCCGTGCCATGGGCAGCGGAGCCAGCCTTTCTCGATGGATCCTTCGCCGAGTGGGCCGCCTTGATGTGGGCACGCGTTATCGAGACAGCCGAACTGTCCGTCGTAGTGGCTTACGGCAAAGGTCTTGGTTCCGACGCCGACCGTCTTGACTCGACCTTCTTCGAGTTCGCCTGGTTCGAGGATCTTATGCCACTCCAGGTCTTCGGTGTTTGCGTCTTCGGCGTTAGCGTTGTCAGTCATTGCTCTCCTTCGACACAAGTGTCGATTCCTTGGTGTTCAACCATCGAAGCGAACCGAGCTTGAGAGGTGGCGCTGAAGAGACCAACACCATTGCCCACCCACTCCGTTCCCGTTCGAGGCCAGCCCATTAGTAGCACAAGTTGTGGCGGGTCTTCCCTACTTTGCTCCTCGACGAAAGTTGGTGAACGCGTCAGAAGTGCGTTTCAAGTCCAACCGCTCGGCCATGCCGCGGCTAGCGAACGAACCCGCTCGCAAAATTGATGATCTGGGAAACGTTCTAACCGCTCCTAATACAGGGTCTTGCGGTAGAAGTCGTCCATGTTGTCGTCGATTTCCTTCATAGCTTCGGGGTCCTCTGGTGCTCCCCAGGTGTGGTCGAGCATCACCTTGGCCATCGTTGGGAACTCGCTTCGATCTTGATGTTCGCTCTCGTCCCACAACTTGGCTCGCCGGATCGACTTTGCACAGTGGATGTAGACCTCGTTCACCCGCACAGCGATCGCAAGCTTTGGCAGGCGCCCGTTCACAGCCATCGTGGTAAGCAGCTCTGGGTCTCGGGTGAGCTGAGCCGACCCGTTGACGCGCATAGTCTCCTCAAAACCTGGGATCAAGAACAAGAGTCCAACTCGAGGGTTCGTCACGATGTTTCTCAACGTGTCGATGCGGTTGTTTCCCGGCCGGTCTGGGATCAGAAGGGTCTTGTTGTCGTCGAGAACCCGCACGAACCCTTTGGGATCTCCGCGCGGACTCACGTCAGCATCACCGTTTGCCGACTGAGAACCAATCAGCATGAACGGCGAGCGCTCTATGAACACGCGGGCGTGTTCGTGAATGTAATCCAGTACCTTCTCGGTCACGAAGTCGTTGGCGGGATGGAACAACTGGTCGAGGCCAGCCTCGTCGCCAATCACGAAGTCAGGATCTAACTCGATGGGATCTGCCATGTTTACTCAATTCCCTCGGTCGCAAAGAACTCTTCGATCTTGGTGACGATGTTCTCGTAGGTCTCATACCGCTGAGCACCGACCACTGGATACTGATCCTCGAAGAGCACGGTTGGAATGCCCGTGACGTTCTGGGCAATTGCGCTGTTGTACTCGTCGTAGACCAACTCGGTCATTGCCTCGCCTCTGTCCGCTAGCGCCTCTCGGAACGCGTTGGGGTCGACGCCAACATCATTGGCTAGCTCGGCCAGAATGTCCGTATCGCTGATGTCGCGATTGTCCGCGAAGTACGCCTTCATGATGCGGTCATGAAAGGCCTTTGCCTTGTCAGGGGCCAACTCTTCGAGAACCTTGAACGCCACGTGTGCTTCGACGCTCGAATGCGGCTGAGGGTCTTCGGTGGCCCAGATCGTGAAGTCCAGCGATGGTTCGGCTTCTTTTGGGCGCATCCACGAATGTGTGTAGTTCAAGAAGTCTTGGCGCTCCCAATCGCGTGGCTCAGTGCGAAGGAAGAAGGCTTTCCACTCGATCTCGATTCGATCGCCGAAGTGTTCTTTCAACTTGTCGAGACGCACGGTCCCGACCCAGCACCATGGTCAAATGAAGTCCGAATAGATCGTGATCTTGACTGGCCGCATTCTGCTCCAATTGGGGTGAGGTAGATGGGGTCGTTGGCTGGTGAACACCCTTCGAGCGAGTGCGCATTCCATCGGGATCGAGACTTGGTCTCAACCGGTCAGGCTCACCGGAGCATTGGAGACCTGAGACGCGTCACACCTCGAACGTATAGTTCTTCTTGAGAAGACATGGCACCTACATCAATCAACAAACCCGGCAGAGGCATTCACCCGCTCGGCGCGTACGTGGCCAAGCGGTGTGCGGTTCGCTTGCAATGGGATGTGAATCATCCCTGCGAACCAGAAGAGGACACGTCGGCTTCTCTTCGTGCTGAACGTGGCAACGACTTTGAAGAAGCGATCATCAAGGCCGCAATGGCTCCAGAACCTGAGGGTTGGGTCGTCATCGAACGCTCTCGCAACGAGAGCCGCGAGCGCCGAGCCGAGGTTGTTGCCGAAACTCACGCTGCAATGGAAGACGGTGCGCTCGTCATCTTCGATGGACGACTGATGGACGTTGAAGGCCTTCGCGTAGGCGAACCCGATGTTCTCGTACGCCACGGAAACACACCGGTTGCCGACACCTGGCGATACCTCCCGCTCGACATCAAACACCACAGCACTCTCACTGCGTGGAGGCAAGACGAAGACCCGGCGCTGCTTCGGCCCGCAGTCACCTCTCCCCTCTCTTCGCCGTTCCTCGACAGCCGTTCGAAACAACTTGGGTTCAGTCGGAAGCGCAACGAGAACGATGCCATTCAACTCGCTCACTACGCCCGGATGCTCGACGCGTGCGATCACATGGCGAGCGACTGGTGGGGCGGCATCATCGGCAGCGAAGGCGTCGTCCTTTGGTACGACCTGCACGAGAACCTGAAGAAGACGCGGTCGACAAGTAACCCAGACGTGAAGCAGAAGTGGCGTTCCGCTCTCGAGCGGTATGACCACGAGTTCGACTTCCGCATCAAGGTCATGCGCGCAGCCGACGCAGCAACCAAGCCCGAAGACTTCCTCGTCGAGCCGCTTCACTGCAGCGAATGCAAAGACTGCCCATGGCGAGAACACTGCGGGCCGATCATCAACGCCCAAGGCGGCAACGTCACCCTGCTCCCTCGCGTGTCATACGGCGAGTGGTTGAAGTGGCGAGAGCATGGCATCACCACCCGCGAAGACCTCGCAAAGAAGGTTGGCCCTGCAGCCCACCTGTTCGAAGTGTTCGCTCCCGACAGCTTGGAGAAGGTGCTAGAGAAGGCTCGAGGCGAAGACAACTCGGAGGTTCCGATCGGCGCGCTTCTTCGAGCGAACGCCACGAAACAACACCAAGCGTGCATTCGTGCCGGAGTGGTGACAGCACAAGACCTCGTCGACCTGCTCGACCAGAAAGAGATCCTTCCCAAATCGAGCCAATGGTCCAAGCACGTGACCCGGGCCCAAGCTGCCACCGGCGACAAAGACTTCATTGCATGGCCAGACGCAGAACCTGAGGGTCCACCACGATTCGACATCGAAGTCGACATCGACATGGAGAACAGCATCGACGACTTCGTCTACCTGTGGGGCGCTCTCGTCACCGATCGCTCGACCGGAGACAGCAAG
>CAZHUR010000031.1:5145-12701 GCA_964535395.1 uncultured Acidimicrobiales bacterium | reverse complement strand
CAAATCAACAACCGCTCCCGGGTGGTCATTATCGGAGGCGGTATTCACGGGGCGGCGCTGCTCTACCACCTCACGCTCGAAGGTTGGAGCGATGTGATGCTCGTCGAGAAAGCTGAGCCAACATCGGGGTCGACCTGGCACGCAGCTGGACAGATCACACGCTCGGTCGCCGACTACACAACTGCGGCGTTCCACCATTACGCGATCGAGTTGTACGAGAAACTTCCTGAGATCACCGGCCGAGAGATGTCGTTCCACCAACCCGGCGGCCTGCGCGTGGCCTACAACGAACACGAACTCGACGCCCTCAAAACCCAGCTCGGCGTCGGCGAATACATCGGCTACCCAATCGAGCTGATCAGTGCCAAGGAAGCCGAGCAATTCAACCCCTTCTATGACTTCACCGACGTGCTCGGCGCCATCTGGACCGAGAAGGAAGCACACATCGACCCGACCGACGCCACCATGTCGCTCCTCGCCGGAGCTCGCGCAGCAGGTGCGACGGTCAGCCGACGGAACCGAGTGCTCGAAGTGAACGCACGCCCCGACGGCGAGTGGGACGTCGTCACCGAAAAGGGAACGATCACCTGCGAACACGTCGTCGACGCTGCTGGTTGCTACGCCCACCAAGTTGGGCGGATGAGCAAACTCTCAGTCCCGCAAGCAAACGTGCTGCACCACTACCTCGTCACAGAAGAGGTGCCAGAGCTGGCCGCATGGGACCGGGAGATGCCGGTCATGCGCGACAACCGAGTCGCTGGTTACATTCGCCAGGAACAAACCGCCGGCCTTATCGGCATCTACGAACTCGAAGGCGCTGAAACCATCTGGGACGACGGCGTTCCTTGGGAGGCCGAGAACCCACTCTTCCCCGCCGACTACGACAAGATCGCACCGTGGCTCGAGGAGGCTTTCCGGAGGGTGCCCGCCTTTGGCGAGGTTGGTATCAAGCGGGTCATCCACGGCGCGATCACTCACACCACCGACGGCCATATGCTGCTCGGCCCGGCACCCGGCTTGAAGAACTACTGGCTCAACACCGGATCGTCGATCGGTCTAGCCTGGGGTCCAGGAGCCGGTCGCGAACTGGCTCGTTGGATCGTGCACGGAACCACAGAGTTGAGCCTGCGTCACTACGACCCGCGTCGTTTCGGCTGGGCAACGCCTGACTACATAAAGAACAAGGCCATCGAAGATTACGAGTGGATGTTCCGAGTGCATCCCCCAGGCCACGAACGTCACGCGTCTCGTCCGGTCTGGGCATCGTCGCTGCATGACACCCTCGTCAACAAGCGCGCAATGCACGGCATGGCCTACGGCTGGGAACAGCCCAAGTGGTTCGTTCCCGACGATCAGCCCCTCGAAGACAAAGACGGCTGGCGCCGCCCGGGCTGGTACGGCGCGGCTCGCGCTGAATCGAATGCTATTCGCAACGCCGTCGGCGTGATGGACCTCTCGGCATTCTCGAAGTACGAGTTCGCGGGCTCCGATGCCGGTGCCTTCGCCGATTACCTGTGCACGGGCAACGTGCCACGCCCGGGACGCGTGTCGTTGAACTATGTACTGACCCCACAGGGCCGAATCGAAACTGAGGTCACCCTTTCGTGCCTCGAAGACGACCTGCTGTATGTGATCTCTGGGCCGATGGGCCAACAGCGTGACCTCGACTACTTCAACCAGAACACGGTCGGGCCGGACGGAACTCCGTTCGATGTTTCGATCACCGACGTGACCCGCGACCGCGGCGTGCTCGTGGTCGCTGGGCCGAACGCACGCGAACTGCTCACCCGAGCATCGGGTATGGATATGTCGAACGAGGCGTTCAAGTTCTTGTCCGTTCAGAACATCACGATCGCAGGCCACGAGATGCGTGCGCTGCGCGTCGGCTTCACTGGTTCACGCGGTTGGGAGCTGCACGCTCCCATGGACGCTCTTCCCGACATCTACAACGAACTATGGGCAGCGTCGGCTGGCCGCGACGGCGAAAGCGATCTTGGCCTAGCCGATATTGGAAGCCATGCCCTCAACTCACTGCGCATGGAAAAGGCTTACCTCACCCGGTTCGAACTGACCCACGACATCGGCCCCCTGCAAGCCGGAGTCGGCCGCTGGGTAAAGCCCGACAAGGGCCCGTTCATTGGCCGTGACGCCCTTGGCGACGAGCCTGTCGGTGAGGACTGGAAGCTCGCCTACATACAGGTCGATGTTGAAGATGCTCCCGGTGCCGCAGACTGCATCGGCGGCGAAGCCGTCTATAGAGATGGCACCCCCACGGGCCTCGTCACCTCCGGCGGCTACGGGTTCACCATCGAAATGAGCTTGGCATTTGCCTATATCAAGGCAGCAGATGCAGAACCGGGAACAGCTCTCACGATCAACATCTTGAACGAACACGTTCCGGCCACGGTCCTCGACGGCCCAGCTTGGGACCCAACAAACGAGAACCTGCTCGGCTGATGGAGCCCGAACTTCCAAACCACGCTCGGGTCATCGTCGTTGGTGGCGGCATTGTTGGCGCATCGATCGCCTACCACCTCACCAAGGTCGGCATCGCTGATGTGCTCGTGCTCGAACGCCACCAACTGACCGGTGGCACCACCTGGCATGCTGCGGGACTCGTCGCCCAACTGCGATCTACCGAGAACACGACGAAACTCGCTCGCTACAGCCTCGAGTTGTACGACACGCTGAAGGAAGAGACCGGACAGGACACCGGCTTTCGCAAACCGGGCGCAATCTCGATGGCATCGACCCCCGGCCGGTGGGAAGAGTTCCGGCGCACGGCCGCCATGGCTCGTCGGCTCGGCATCACCGCCGATGAGATCACCGCTGACGAGATCAAAGAACGGTTCCCTCTTGCCGAAACCTCCGACCTTCTCGGCGGCATTTGGTTGCCCGACGACGGAGTCGTAGGACCAGCTGACTGCACCATGGCATTGGCACGTGGGGCACGCATGGGTGGAGCCACCATGAAAGAAGGCGTTGGTGTAGCCGAGTTGCTCGTCGAAGAATCGACCGGCGCGGGGCCGGGCCGCTGTTCTGGTGTTCGCACCGAAGAAGGCAAAGAGATCACCGCCGACCATATTGTGCTGGCGTGTGGGATGTGGACCCGCCATCTCGCAAAGACCGCCGGTGTAGAGGTGCCGCTCATGGGAGCTGAGCATCACTACGTCGTGACCGAGCCCGTCGACGGCATCGACGCTGATGGACCGATCCTTCGCGACCCAGACAAATGGGCGTACTACAAACCCGAAGGGGGCGGCGCAATGCTCGTCGGCCTGTTCGAACCAAACGGCATCCCGTGGCCAAAGTCCGGTCCACCACCGACCGATAAGCCGTTCATCACGATGGAACCCGACCACGAACACCTCTATGAGTGGATCGTGCCCGCGTTCGACCGAGTACCGGCACTTCACGACGCCGGCCTGCGTCTGCTCTTCGATGGGCCCGAGAGCTTCACGCCCGACGACAACTACATCTTGGGCGAGGCACCTTCGCGGCCAGGACTACTCGTGGCTGCCGGCTTCAACTCGATCGGCATCCAATCCGCTGGTGGCGCGGGCATGGCGATCGCACACTGGATCAGCGAGGGCGAGCCGCCTTTTGATCTACACGACGTAGACATTCGCCGCTTCGAGCGTTTCCAGAACAACGAGACCTTCCTTCGCAAACGCACGACCGAGGTACTGGGGTTGCTTTACGCACCTCATTATCCCCATCGCACCTACGACACCGCTCGCGGCATTCGTCGGACGCCACTGCACGAACCCATGGCGGCAGCTGGCGCCGCGTTCGCCGATCTCAACGGTTGGGAACGACCAATGTTCTTTGCTCGCCCCGAGCTTGGGGTCGAGGCGGTTCACCACGACGGGTGGGGCCCTGCGCCATGGCTCGCTGCAAACAAGGTCGAACATGTTGCCGTGCGCGAACGGGTCGGTCTGTTCGACCTGACGTCGTTCGCAAAGTTCTCGGTGCAAGGCGCCGACGCCGCCGCTGTGCTCGACGAGCTGTCGTCGGGACCGGTGAACGGAGCGGTCGGCGAGTCCGTCTACACACAATGGCTGAACGAAGCCGGCGGCATCGAGGCAGATCTCACCGTCAACCGCCGCGGCCCAGAAGAGTTCTGGGTCATCGGTGGAGCCGGAACCCGACGGCGAGACCTCGACACCCTCCAACGCTCGGTTCTCGGACACAACGCGACGGTCACCGACGTGACATCGGGTTATGCATGCCTGGCGATCATGGGACCGAACAGTCGCGCTTTGCTATCCGAACTCACCCAGTCCGACGTCTCGGACGAGGCGTTCCCGTTCGCGACCAATAAAGAGATCGAAGTTGGCGACGCCGTCGTGTGGGCGAACCGGATGAGCTATGTCGGCGAACTTGGTTGGGAGCTCTACGTACCTTCCGAGTTTGCTCTGAGTGTGTTCGACGAACTGACCCGCGTCGGCGCAGACCACGGTATGGAACTGTGCGGATACCACGCACTCAATTCGCTGCGCTTCGAAAAGGGCTACCGACACTGGGGCCACGACGTAACCCCCGATGACACCCCCGTCGAAGCTGGCTTGTCGTTCGCCGTCGCGTGGGACAAGGAAGCCAACTTCCGTGGTCGCGCCGCAATTGAGGCACAACGCGAACGCGGCGCAAGCCAACGTCTCGTGCAGGTAAAGCTCGTTCAACCCGTCGACGACAACGCGATGCCGGCCGACGATGCCGCACTGCTGCATCACCACGAACCACTTTGGCGTGATGGTGAACGAGTGGGCTACGTAACCGGTGGCATGTGGGGTCACACGGTCGGAGCGGCGATCGGAATGGCTCTCGCCGTACGCTCCGACGGTACAAAGCTGACGAAAACGTGGATCGATGAAGGGACCTGGACCGTTGAGATTCCTGGCCACATGATGCCCGCACAGGTGCAATTCGGCCCCTGGTTGCGGTAAAACCGTCAAAAGTTATCGCTCCATAGGTCGAAAGGCCCATGCTCTAGAGCAGAAACCCCTAAAGAGTGCGCGGTGTTTCGTGCCGATACATAGCCGTGGACTTCTTTCGCAAGCTCGGGCTAGCACTTATTTTCCTTTTGATTGCCACTGCCTGTGATGCCGTGGACAGTTCCGGTCTTGATGACGGTGAAGACTCCGCTCTCGCATTCGTTTCTGAGGTTGTGGAGGAAACTTCGACCGACGCCGAAGGTGCCGACGAAGACGATCCTCTCGGCGACACGGATTCTGACGATTCTGAGCAATCTGACGACGCTGATGCTGACGACGACGGCAGTGACTCCCTTGCCGACACAGAAGATGATGCCGACGACGCTGACGACACATTGGGCAGCACCGACGAAGACGACAGCGGCAACAATATTGCTGCGGGCGAGGTTGTAGAGACAACAACCACCACCGCTGCGCCAACCACGACCACCGCGCCAACTACGACCGCTGCGCCAACCACGACCACCGCTCCGACCACGACCGCTGCTCCTGCACCAACCGCGGCACCCGCTCCTACCACCACTCAGGCACCGCCATCGACGCCAGCGCCGACCACTGCTGCGCCAACCACAACCGCTGCTCCGGCCGCAACAACGCCACCAACGACGACCCAGGCCCCTCCGCCGGCAACAGGTGAGAGCGCCGTGGAAGCCGCTGTATCGAACGAGGTCTTCCGCCTCGTCAACTGTGCACGCACCGGTAGCGCCAACTGGTGTCAGCCAGGCGACGACGCCGGTTGGGGCTCACCGGTTTCTGCGAGCGAACGCCCTGGCACTGCGCTCACCCGCAGCGCCACACTCAACAGCTCTTCGGTTGCCTGGTCAAAGCAACTCACCCAGCAAGCGGCGTTCGAACACTCACCAGGCTCGGGTGTTGACTACGGAGAGAACGTTGCCTGGTTCGGCCGCTCGACCACAGGCGCTTCGATCTCGCCTCCTGGCGCCATCGAAGCAGCGACCCAGCTCATGGACCAGTGGATGAACAGCCCCGGTCATCGCACGAACCTGCTTCGCAGCAGCTACGACACCATGGGCGTCGGCACTGCGTACTTGGTGAACCAACAGAGCTTCGAAGTCTATGGAACACAACAGTTCAGCTGAATTTATGAGTCGATTTGGGCTACGCCCAATCGCCTATCTGAGGTCGAGTTCTTTGTCCTGAACGGTCTTGCTGATTCGCAGTGACGTGAGGATCGCCAAGATGTCGGTCAGGGTGTCCTCGTCGAACAGGCCTTTCTTCTTTGGTGAGTTCTTCCACGCGGTCCCACCAGCAGCCACCAGGACCAGGAAGATGATCCAACGCTGAGCCCAGTGGGTAAAGACCAAGAACGTTCGCTTCGACTCGCCGAAACTCTCGCGAGCACGACGCTGCGACACCTCTGCCGCCCGCAAGATCACGAGGTCAGCCTCCATGCGAGTCATCGGCTCTCCCTCTCCGGGAACCACCACACCGTCGACCTCACCGTCCCACGCTTGGAATCGGTACGCGGCGTCGTGAAGGGTTGCCGCCAGCTGGATAGAAGCGCCGTTCAGAACAGCCGCAAAAGAAGGGATCGAGGCACCGTCGTGCACCATCCCCTCGGGAGCGGTCAGCGTTCTCGAGTCCGGCTTCCCATACTCTTCAGCCCACCTGATGGGCGTCAGTAGAACCCGCAGCCCATCGGGCCGCATTCGATAGTCCGCTTCTCCTGTAAACATGGTCCCGCCTTACCTAGATGACACCTACCTGTTTAGCCGCAGATGGAGCAAGCCCGCAGGAACCATCGTGTTGCTGTCGGCTGTCGGGTCCGATCTACTGGGACCATGACCGAGACGATTTCCATTGCGATCCCTCTGTTCGACAAGCTCACAGCGCTCGATGGCATTGGGCCCTATGAGGTTCTGCAGCGGCTACCTGGAGCGACGGTTACGTTCGTCGGCACAGAAAAGGGCGAGGTTCGCAGCGACAACGGGTTTCTTGGTCTCACCGTGGACGCGACCTACGACGAACTGCCAGACCCCGATGTGATCGTGGTGCCAGGAGGCCATGGCACTCGTGCGTTGGTCAAGGGCGACCCGATCCTCAACTGGCTCAGCAACGCTCACCCAACCACCCGCTTCACCACATCGGTGTGCACGGGATCGTTGGTGCTCGCGGCCGCCGGGCTGCTCAACGGTCTGGAGGCGGCCACTCACTGGGGAGCGTACGACATGTTGGAGCGCCTCGGAGCAAAGCCAACAGGCGATCGCGTCGTGGAACATCTCGACGAGAGAATCATCACCGCAGCTGGCGTGTCGTCGGGCATCGACATGGCGCTGCGACTGTCCGAGTTATTGATCGACGACGTCGCTGCCAAGGCAATGCAACTCATGGTCGAGTACGACCCGCAGCCGCCTTTCGATTGTGGGGCCATCGAAAAGTCCGACGAAGAGGTCATGACCCGGCTCAACACCTACATGGAAGGCAAGCACTAGCCCGCGAACGCGAGCACTGGGATTTCGTTGGATTGAGTCTGTTCGGACACGTTCGCTTCTGACTCTTGCTCTGGCTCAGCAGGCACCGGCGGAGTCGTTGTCGTTGTCG
>CAZHUR010000031.1:0-5045 GCA_964535395.1 uncultured Acidimicrobiales bacterium | reverse complement strand
GTCGTCGTCGAAGTAGTGGTGGTCGTCGTGGTCGGGGCCACTGCACCCTCTTCGTATATGGCGAGTTGAGGACCCAAGAACGACAGATGCTCGGTGATGCCATCACACGACGAGGGAATCTCGGCGCACGAGTCGTCATCGCCAACGATGACCAGCATTCGAGAGACCACGGCTGTGTCGAACGAGAAACCAAGAAAGACCGTGCTCTGGTTGCCACACGCCAGAGCATCGGCGCCTTGGGTGCTGCCACCGCACTCGGTCCGCCCGGCGGGGTCGGTTGCCAGCGGTACGGTCCGTTCGTATTCGATCGGCGAGGTGGCCAACACGTTGCCTGCCGCGTCGAAGAGCTTCACGGTTGCGGGTTCACCCTCGCCGTCCACCCGGCTCTCGACGTCACCGAACCACGCACCAAAGCCAGCGACTGGTTGAGAGAACTCAAACATCACCGCGTCGAGAGTGGTCGAGTTGTCCCCGGCGGTTGCGTTCCACAACACCGGGCGGGCAGCGGTGGTCGACGAGTAGAGCTCGGTTGGTCGAGGAGAGCAATCCTGCAGGGTCGGAGATCGTGCAGTGAACGGGTCCGATGGAGATGACGTATCGACCGTGCCCCATGACGACGCTGCTAGCGAGTCTCGCTCGGTCGGGGTCACATCGAACTTCGAAACGTCGGCGGTGACCGCAGTGCCAGCCCACGTGATTGAGACCGGGTTCGGAATCGGATTGGCCACCACATCGCCGTTGATGAGGCCTACCGGTGTGGATACTGCGTCGGTCTCGGTTTCCCACGTATCGTCGAGGGCGTCAGCAGCCGAGCGAAGCGCCGCCGTGTTCGAGCAGTTCGTGCTCGTCGTGTACACCTCGGGCGACTGAAAGATCGAGTTGCTCGGAGCTGCGAGCGCTTGAGAAGAGACCAAACCCCCGACCACAAAGGCGAGTGCGATAGAGAGCAATACTCTTTTCGGCATCTCGATTCCGATCAAGTGGTGGCCAGAACGTGGCTAAGCGCATAAAGCCCGCCACCCGCCTATCGGGAGAAAATCGACTTTCTTGAGGCCGGACTCAATGTCTTCACACAAGAGACATATGCGATTACGTTGGCGTGGTGTCTGCTACCCAACCTTCTCAGCCGACCGCCTACCTCTGGTACGCGGCGTTTGGGTCGAACCTGTCTGCTGCACGATTCGACAAGTACCTGAAGGGTGGTTCGGCCGAACTCGCATCCCACTCGCTCGAACCGGGCGCCCGGGACCCGAGTGACCCAATCGAAGAGTCGATGCTGACGGTAGGTAACTCGCTCTACTTCGCTTGGGAAGCCCGGAAGTGGGACGGAGGTGGAGTTGCGTTTCTGTCGACCTCGGACGAGGGAGCTTCGACCCTATGCAGGCTCTACAAGATCACCGTCGAACAATTTGAAGACGTGCACATGCAAGAGGCCGGAGCGAATAAACCCCAGCCACTCGACGTTGCCGCACTCGCCACCCACGGCTCACTCGTCCAATACCAAAGCCTCTACGGACTAGCTCTTCATTTGGGCAACCATGCCGACGGTCACCCGATCGTTACGCTCACCACCCAGCGCACCGACCTCGGAACGAACAGTCCATCGGTCGGCTACGCAACGACGATCGCCAAAGGGCTCTTGGAGTTCACCATGATGACCCACGCCGAAGCAGTCGACTACGTGCTCGCGACTCGCGGCGTCGACGAACGACTCGATCGCAGTGCGCTACTCGAGGCCGCCATCGACTGACAGGTCTGTTGGTCGGCGTCTCGAAGAAAAAGTTCGAACCAGGTAAACCTTTGCTCGGTCTCGTTCGTGTGAGGGGCATGACCAACCCAAACGAACCCACGCACCCATTCACCAATCCGGCTCGAGGCATCGCGGCGCTCTTCATCCTCGCCCTCGTTGGGCTCGCACTCGTGGCACTCACCACGACGGACGATGCGCCAGCCTTCGACGTCGCCACCGAGGGCGCAGAGCCAGGAGCTCTCGCCGCTGTGGCCGAGGAGGATGGTCTCGACGAGATCCAGTTTGAAGCTCCGGTCGATCACGGCGACCCTCCCGAGCACGTAGAGGAGGGCGGTGAAGATGCAACCGACCCTGACGAGATGAGCACGACCGAAGTGGTTGCCGAGCAGGTCGACGAGACGACGCACGAAACAGCACAGGAAGCTGAGCAGGTTTCCATACTCGGCGATGATCAGGTCTTTCGGGTCATAAACGTCGACAGCGACGACACCCTCAACGCTCGAACTGCAGCGGGAACCGACTTCGAGGTTTCCTTCGAGTTCACCCACGACGCCTCTGGAGTGATCCGCACCGACGCGGCATCCGAGTTCGTCGGCACCAACGAGTGGGTCGAGGTGTTCGGGCCGGTCGCGGGCTCATCGGGCTGGGTGAACACCACCTTCCTCGAACCAATGACGGTCATCGACTCAAGCCCGTGCACGTTCAACGGTGGCGGCGGAACGACCACCACGTCCTGGACCAACACCGCAGGCAGCGCCAGCTCAGATGGCGTCGTAGTAACCGACCTCGACACCTTCCGGTTCGGTTCTTGTATTCGCACCGTGGTCCAAGTGTCGACCAACTTCCCATGGTCTCAAGAGCCGGCGATCGCAGCGACGGCTCTACCAAATGACATCACCGTCACCGGCGACACCATCGACGGAATCTCGACGATCGATTTCGGCCAATCGATCGACGCAGCAACAGACGCCGACGCGCGTCTTGTCGAGTCGGATGCTGCTCAGTCGATGTTCATCTACCGCTCACAAGCTGGCAACCTCGCAGCCAACATCTACGGACCGTCGTCGATCCTCGACGTCAGCTTCGACAATACGAACGGCACGATCACCATCGATGTAGCCGACACCCGGCCAGCGACCGGTGGCGTTGACCCACTTCTCGATGCCGGCACCGTAGTGATTTCCTCGGTCGAAGGTTCCGCCGATCACTCGGCAACCATCGCTGGCTTTGCTCGACCGTTCGAAGCAAACCTGGGAGTCGAAGTCCTCGTGGACGGAGTTCCAATCAACGTTGGTTGGGCTCGAGATGATGGCCAGACCAGCTGGTCGAACGGCATCTCGACGTCGGACTGGACTTCAGCCTGGGGCGTCTTCGATTTCACCATCGAACCCGACGAAGGTATCGAGCTGCGCGACGTGGTCATCCGCCTCGACCCCGAAGGAGCGAGCGACACGCCGACTCTGATCTACCTCGACCTCGGCGACTTTCTCCCCTAGAAAATTGGTAGGTCGCGGCGGTGGGCGCGCTGCGACCTGCAGGTCTTTTCGCCTTTCGGTTACTGTCGGTGGACAATGGACCGACCCCGATATGGCCAAATTCTTGGACTCGGAATCTTCCTGGTGGCATATGGGACCAACGTCTCGACCCCGTTGCTCGTGGAGTACCGAGACCAACTAGGCCTGGGCAACTCGGCGACGATGGCGATCTTCACCGTTTACGTCACCGGCATCATGTTCATCGTCCCATTCGGCGGGCAGCTGTCGGATCGGTACGGACGTAAGGCCGTCTCTATGCCGTTCATGATGCTCTCGGCACTTGCTTCGATCATCCTGATCTTCGGACAAGACAGCTTCGCTCTCCTGCTGTTCGGCAGGTTCTTCCTCGGCCTTGTGAGCGGAGCTGTTCTGAGCATCGGTTCGGCCTGGCTGCAAGAACTGCTCGGCGTTGGCAACGAACAAAAGGCCGCCTTGGTGGCAACGGTTCTGACCTACGGCGGATTTGGGCTCGGGCCCGCGGTGTCCGCCCTCATCTTCGAACTTGGCGTGGCGCCGCTCACCTTGCCGTACATCCTTCATGCAGCGGCCACACTGATCGTTGTGCCGATGGTGCTGCGGCTGCCCGACACGCGCGAACGAACACACGAACCGATCCGCTTAAAACTCGGCATCCCAGTGGCTGGCCAAGAGCTGTTTCGCCGACGCATCGTTCCGGCAGCCATCTGGGTGTTCTCGTTCCCCTCAACGGCATTCGCGTTGTTTCCCGTGATCATCAGCGACTCTGTGGACGGAAGCCCGGTCGTGGTCGCCGCAGCCTCTGGAGCTCTCACTGCATGGGCAGCGCTCATTGCCCGACCGGTGCTTCCGCGCATCGGGTCAGAGCGCTCGCTCGAACTCGGCATGATTTGGGGAACCGTCGGATACGGCTTCGGAGCGACCGCGTTCGTAACTGGAATCTTCTGGCTCGTGCTTCCCGCAGCCGTCCTGCTCGGCGCCGCCTCTGGAATGCTGAGCGGCGGGAGTCTTGCCCTCCTCAACCAGATCGCCGACGACAGCTCGCGCGGCTCGATCAATGCCACGTTCTACATGCTTGCGTACCCGGGAACCGCAGTGCCGATTCTTCTCACGGCGCTCGGGGCCGTCATCGGCCTGACGGCAGCGTTGATCGCCGCAACACTGACAGCCGTGATGGCTACCGCGGTGCTGATCAGTCGCCGGGGTGAACCTCTAACCAGCTACTCAAACGCCTAGAGCTGCGAACCTTCGGCGGCGGTCCCCGACTAGGTATGCACGCCGAAACTGGCTAACCATCCAACCGTCGCTGATGGTTAGCCAGTCACATTTCGACTCGGTTTTAGTTCACCGGTGGCAGAGCCAGTTCCCATTGGGCGAGTTCCGCTCCATCGAGACCACGAAGTACTGCGCTAGTCACATCATCTTCCACCTCGAAGACCAACTGCTGAAGCTCGGTGGCTCCATCGTCGATACTTCCGAAGGTCAGAGCGGTCACAGCAACCAGATCGCCGTTATCCAACTCAAGTCGTGCGTCCAGAGTGTTGCGGGCGAAGCTAAGGAAGCTGCACGAAGAGAAATTGTCGGCCTGAGCTGTTGGTGTGATCGCAAGGTCGATCACCACGTACCGGAGGCCGGAGGTGACTCGTTCCCAAGCATCTCTCGGCACCGCGTTCAGCGTCACTTCAGCGCCCCGCACCTCGGTAACAAGATCGAATCCACAGCCAGCAACGTCAGCGGATGCGGTCTCGCCCACCGCGCCGGTTGCGAGTTGGATTGGATACTTC
>CAZHUR010000030.1:11439-12808 GCA_964535395.1 uncultured Acidimicrobiales bacterium | reverse complement strand
GTCCGTTGACGATCGTGTGCCACGCGTGGTGTGGGCCGGTTCGTAACCAGCCTTCGATCAGGTCGCCGACGACGCCGGCGAACACCGGCCCATCGAGCTTCCAGATCGCGAGGTCAGCCACGGCACCAACCGACAGTTCCCCGATCTCGCCGACGCGGCCAAGACAACCTGCGCCGCCACGGGTTGCCATCTCGAGGGCGGCTCGTGCGGTCATCGCTCCCGCTCCCGATTTGAGCTTTCCAGTAAGCATGGCCAGGCGCGCCTCTTGCCACAGCGATGCGCTGTCTGCAGATGACGATCCATCGCAACCCAGCCCCACATGGCAACCGGCTGCCCGCATGTCGACCACGGGTGCAATGCCAGAGCTGAGGATCATGTTTGAGCTGGGGCAGTGCGCAACACCGACGCCCGCTGCGCCAAGGCGTTTGATCTCGGTTTCGTTGGGACGGACCACGTGGGCACCCCAACTGCGACCGGTTAGCCAACCCACGTCCTCGTAGAGGTCGACCGGCCGCATGCCAAAGGTAGCGAGCGCGTACTCGTCGTCTTCGTCGTTCTCCGCGAGATGGGTGTGCAGACGCACGTCGAGGGTCTCGGCGAGTTCGGCGGTGCGCCGCATCAGATCGGGGGTGACCGAGAACGGGCTGCATGGAGCGAGCGCAATCTGCAACATCGAACCATGGCTTGGGTCGTGCCACCGTTCTACGTGCATCTTCGAGTTCGCAAGAATGTCGTCTTCGGAAAGCACTGCGTCGTCAGGTGGAAGCCCGCCGTCCTTGACCGACAGGCTCATCGACCCGTAGGTGGGGTGGAAGCGCATGCCCAAATCTTTGGCCGCGCCGATCTCAGCGGCCAGCAAGTCACCCGCACGGGCCGGGTGCAGATAGTGGTGATCGGTCGAGGTCGTGCATCCCGAGAGCGCGAGTTCGGCCAGGCCGACCCAGGCCGCCAGGTACTCGGACTCTTCGTCGAGGTTTGCAGTCCAGATGGGGTAGAGGGCTTGCAACCAGCCAAAGAGCGGCTTGTCGGTCATCGGGCCCCATGCCCGCGTCAGGTTTTGGTAGAGATGGTGATGGGCGTTGACAAGGCCGGGCGTAACCAGTTGATCGGTCGCGTCGAGAACCACGTCGGCCTCGGGTTGAGGGTCGAGAGACGTGCCGATGCCGCTAATCAAGCCGTCGCTGCAGGCGATCCAACCGCCGGGGAGCTCTCGGCGAAGGTCGTCGACCGTGGCGATCAGCCCTGCGTTCGTTATGAGTAGATCGGCATTCTGGGCCAATTCGGGTCTCCTCAAGTCAGTGCCTGAACACTACAGTTTGGCTATGTCCGCTAGCTCCACCGAAGAGCGAAACCGAGGTCTTCTCGCGGC
>CAZHUR010000030.1:0-11339 GCA_964535395.1 uncultured Acidimicrobiales bacterium | reverse complement strand
GTTTGGCTATGTCCGCTAGCTCCACCGAAGAGCGAAACCGAGGTCTTCTCGCGGCTGTTTCGGTGGTGGTGAGTGTGCTGCTTCTCTCGCCGCTGGTGACCCGAGCGGACGATTTCCCAGTGTCGTCCCAACCAATGTTTGCCGAGCCACGAGCACGGTTGGTCGAGTTTGTATCGGCGCGCGGAGTCGACCAAACCGGAGCTTCGGTGCGTCTTTCGGTCGACGAAATTGCACAGACAGACGATCCGCTCGTCGCCGAGCAGTTCCTTCGAAACGCCGACCGAACCAACGATCTCGAAAACCTGTGTGCAGAGATCGCTCAACGCTCGGAACCAGATCTTTCTGCGATCGAGATCATTCTCGTCACCCACGACCTGAATCTGGGCTTCTCCGAGAACTCGGTGACATCGTTGGAAGTCCTCGAACGATGCGAGGGCTCATAGCGATGGTCGAGTGGTTGACACCCGCTGTGTCCGAGCGAGCATTGGTGCTCTGGCAACGCTGGACGGGTGTTGTCGTTGTTGGCTACTTGATCATCAGAGTTCGTGCGCTCACCTCAGCGCCCCCAGACTGGGACCCTGTTGCGCTCCTCGGCGGGCTGTCGGGGCCTGTCCCCACCGCTGTTCTCTGGCTGTTGTGGCTAGCGGCACTCGCGGGAGCTCTGCTCTGGGTGAGGCGGATCGAGTCGATTCAGTGGGCCGCACCGTTGGGAGCAGTGGCGTTTGTCTTGCTGCTCGCTCACCGTTCCTCGGGCGGTCAAATCCTGTGGTTCGATATTCTGCCGGCCCTTCACGTGTTGGTGCTCGCGGCCGTCGGAACCAGGTTCGACCCGGTCCGTGCCGGTTGGGCAATGCGGCTCGCCTCTCTCATCACCGTAATCACCTATGTGCTGGCCGGAGTCGCCAAGCTCCGATACGGAGGGCTGGAATGGGTCTCCGAAGGTGCTCTCGAACGCAACATTGCGTTCTCCGCAGCCAGGTTCGACACGCTCGGAGGAACCCCATCGCCGTTCGCCGCAGCGTTGCTCGACCTCGGTTTCATCTCCATACCACTCGGAATTGGTGTGGTGGCGATCGAACTGGGTGCCCCTCTCGCCCTACTCAACAATCGAGTCGGTTGGGCCTGGTCGGGTCTTGCCTGGTTCATGCACCTCGTCATTGCCGGGACCATGTTCGTCATATTCCACTGGCCGCTCTTTGGGATCGCCTTTGTACCGTTGCTACTTCTCTCGAAACAGTCGCATAGGGTGACGGTATGAGACTGGGAACAATACGGCTCGATGGGAATGTGACGGACACGCGGGCGGTGCGTGTGGAGGGTGGCGAACTAGTTGTTCTCGACTTCTCCGACGTGGGTCAACTGCTCGCTGCAGAGGCGCTAGAAGACGTAGCGACCCTCGATGGTCAGCGAGTGCCAATGGCCGAGGCCGATTGGGCACCGCTGATAACCGAACCCGGCAAGATCATCTGCGTCGGTGTCAACTATCGAGACCACGCGATCGAGATGGGCAGCGAACTTCCCAAGTATCCAACCTGCTTTTCTAAGTTCACCGAAGCACTGATCGGCGCGAACGACGACCTTCATCTGCCTCATCCCGATGTTTCGGTTCGCAACGACTGGGAGGCGGAACTGTGCGTGGTCATGGGTAGTCACGCTCGCCATGTCACGAAGGAAGAGGCGGTAGATCACGTAGCTGGTTACACGGTGTTCAACGACTTTTCCGTTCGGGACTGGCAGAAGCGCACGTCGCAGTTCTTGCTGGGCAAGACCTTTGAACACGCCTCGGCACTGGGCCCGGTGATGACCACCGCAGATGAGTTGGGTGATGGCTCGGGCTTGGCCATTCGTTCGGCAGTCAACGGAGTGGTCAAACAAGAGTCGAATACAGACCAACTCGTGTTCGGCGTTGCCGAATTGATTTCGGTGATCTCAACTGCGGTGACACTTGCACCCGGTGATCTCATCGCAACCGGAACACCTGGGGGAGTGGGCGCAGGGCGCGACCCACAGGAATGGCTCGTCGACGACGACACGCTCACCATCACCATCGAAGGCATTGGAGAAATCGAGAACCGCTGCGTTGTCGCCAACCTCTAAGGCGCGGTCTTTTCTGCGCCGATACCCAAGCGGTGAAACGTATTGGCCTCACCATTCTGCTCGTCGCCACATCGCTGTTGGTATGGGGGACCGGTTTTGAAGGACGCTCGTTCGGTCCGATTCGGTTTCTTCTGCAGGTGACACCCTATGGCGACAAAGTTGGGCACTTCGTACTTTACGGATCGATCGTCTTTGCTCTGGCACTTTTGGCCAAGCGCACAGTGCCAGCGGTGATCGCCGCCGCGATGATGTTTATCATCGGCGTGGCAGATGAGTTCCGGCAACTGTTTGTCGGAGGTCGGAACTTCGATCTCAAAGACATTGCCGCAAACACACTCGGGATTTGCCTCGGGCTCATCGCTGCAATGATCATCGTTGCTGCATTAGAGGACTCTCGCGCCGAGAACCCGGGCAGAGTTCCCGCAGAGCTAGCTCGCTAGAAACACGAATTGCAGCAGGCTCGCGCCAAAGATGACCGCCAGGAGTATGGCGATCATGAGGACCGTGCGTTTACGCAACCGATGGTTCGGGCTTTGCCCGACGAGCAAAGACCGCAGCGCTTCCAACTGCGAGAACCGCACCGAAAGCAAGATCGCTGAGCCATGCCGACGAGGGGTGGCCAACAAGCCCGCACAGTGCGCCAAAGACCATGGTGCCGACCGCAAGGCCAAAGGAGAGTGGAGCGGTAATCGCGGAGTTCTTCGCCGCATAGGTGACTACTGCGAGCATTCCGAAGAGGAGGACCAAGTCGAGGCCGACGGCAAATCCGTAGATGAGGCCCGGGATTGATTCGCGAGGGCCGTCTGAGGCCACGAAGGTGAAAATCGTGATGAGCTGGAACGCCCAGAGCGCACCGATGAAACCGTTGAGTAGTCGCGACTGAGGTGCTGGAACGAAGGCAATCTCTTCTGTCGTACCCGCTCGCTTGATGACCGGTGCGTCGATCACGGTGTGTACGGCGGCGTCTGCGTGTTGACGGTCCATTGGAGGCTCCTCGGATTGCGTGCGACATTTATCCTAGTTGATTGACGGTGAATTCTGCTAGCGGCAATCCGCAGGCGCTTATTGGACCACGAGGTCTTCGTACTGCGGATTCGAATTGACGTGGTGGGCTGCGAAGGGACAGATCGGCGTGATTTTGCGGTCGGAGGCTCGAAGTTGTTCGAGCATGCCGTCCATTAGGCGTCCGGCATTACCCTTGCCGCGGTGCGCTGGATCAGTGGCGACATGAGGAACCACAACCGTGCCCCCATCGCGTTCTGAATAGTCGGCGATGCTCACGATCTCGCCATCAACATGTAGTTCAAAGCGGCCCTCGGCTGCGTTTTCGACCACTCCGTTGAAGTTCTCGTCGGGACTTTCGGTCGAGAGCTCATGGCGCTTGGCTTCTAATTGGTCGTTGGTTGGTTCGATCTGGAACGTTCCGTCCGGATACATCACGAGAGGAATCTTCTGCACACCACCGTTGTGTTCGAGAACCACATCGGTCTCCTCAGGATTCTCGACCAGGTCGACGTAGTCGAAGGCCATGCCGTGTTCATCGAAGAAGGCTTTGGCTCGGATGCAGTCGCCGCACCAGTCGGCGCCATACATCGTGATCGTGTCGGGATTGCGTTCGTGACCTTCGCTCATAGTGAAGCGAACCGTATCCGAAGACCCCCTCTTCCCGCCCGACCAGAAAAGTTAACCAGATTCGGAATAGGACATTTTGCGTACGAGTTAATCTGTAACGTACGTTCTAATTGCCCCAACCTTCACAAAGGATGCCAACACATGGCCGAGTTCACGATTCACGATGCCGAGACCGCGCCTGATGGGTCCAAACCGCTGCTCGACGGCGCTACCGCTAAGTTTGGCTTCACTCCGAACCTCGTCGGCGTGCTCGCAGACAGTCCAGCCGCGCTCAAGGCATATTTGGCCATCAACGGTGCGGTCGCTGAGACCAGCTTGAACCCAACCGAGCAACAGGTCGTCCTCCTTGCAGCCAGCTTCGAGAACGGTGGTACCTACGACATGGCAGCACACTCCACGGTCTCCGAAAAGATCGGTGTTCCCGCTGATGTCGTCGAGTCTCTGCGTGCAGGTGGCTCGATCGCCGATCCCAAGCTCAACGCACTCGCCGAATTCACCCGTGCTACCGTGCGCAACAACGGCGTGGTCGACGACGGCGCCACCGCGACCTTCCTCACCGCTGGCTACACGAGCGTGAGCATCCTCGATGTCGTGACCGCCATTGCCCAGAAGCTCATCTCAAGCTACGTCACGCACTTTGCTGACATCCAAGCCGACGATGCGTTCGCTCCTAAGGCTTGGGAAAAGCCAACTTCGCCATAGCAGACGCCTTAGCGGACAAGGTCTCGGGTTGGGGTGGGCTCCGCCTAACTTCCCACCCCAACCCGACCCCCAGCTCTGTTTCGCGTAGCCTATAGACATGGCTCGCACCGAATCATCGTCAAAGGTGGGCCAGCGCGCGCCCGGCGGAGGCCGCAAACTCGGCTTCGACGCCGACGAGGTGCTGGTGCGTGCCGTAGATGTTTTCTGGGAACACGGATTTGCCACCACGTCAGTCCGACAGCTCGAAAGCGAACTCGGACTCACTGCATCGAGCATCTACAACACGTTCGGGTCGAAGGACGAACTACTCGACGCAGCGATTGGTAAGTACCTCGGTCTGATGGATCAAGTAGTGCTCCAAGACCTGCGCGACTCAAGTGACCCGCTCGACGGCCTTCAAGAGTTCTTCCACTGCCTCTCGATCGGAGTCGATGGTGAGCATCGCTGGGGTTGTTTCATCGTGTCGCTGCTCACCGAGAACGCTGGCCGCGATGAGCGAATCACCTCGCACACCGACCAATACTTTGACACCCTTCGCTCCGACTTCGAACACGCCTTGCGTCGAGCGCTCGACAGCAACATTTTGGATAAGGCGTTGATGGGTGACGACGTCGAAGGTTGGATTGCCGCTCAGGTGGACCTGCTGCTCGCACATGTGCTCGGTATCAACACCGCTGCTCGTGGCCGTATGGGAGATGCGGTAGTCGAACGGCTCACGGCGTCACTCCAAATGCAGATCGAGAGTTGGCGGTCCGACTAGCGTCGACCACACGATGACCGCAGACTTTCAGGTTCACTCCGTCCAGCGTCCTGGACGCCAAATCGGCACAGTCCAGCGGCCGGTGACCATCGAGGCTGCGCTACGGGCATTGGCCGGTGATCCATCTGCTCGCCCGCTCGCCGGCGGAACCGACCTGTTGCTCGATTTGCAGCGAGGGGGCCCAGGGCCCGCACAGAACGTCGTCGACCTGAGCGCCATCGACGGTTTCACCGTGATCGAGGAAGAGGGCAAACGGTTCCGTCTTGCTGGAGGGGTGCGCCACAACCAGGTCGTGCAACATGATGGGCTCATCGAGTTCGCACTTCCGCTTGCACAGGCTTGCCTGGAGGTTGGCTCGCCCCAGCTTCGAAACCGAGCGACAATCGCTGGCAACCTGGTGACGGCGAGCCCGGCGAACGACACGATCTCTGCGCTGATGGCCCTCGGCGCATCGGTTGAGGTGTCTCGCGCCTCTGGCGGCGAAATCGAAACCCGCGAGGTCGCGGTGGACGACTTTTTCGGCGGTTTCCGCCAAACCGTGCTTCGGGCGGGTGAACTGATCACGGCGATTCTGGTGCCCAAGCTCGCACCGAATGAGCGTGGAATCTGGGTGAAGCTTGGTCTGCGGCGTGCCCAAGCGATCAGCGTTGTTCACGCTGGTATGGTTCTGTCGTTTGCTGCTGAAAGCACCGATGGTGACTTTTCCGAAAGGGAGATCACCGCAGCGCGCCTCGCACTAGGAAGTGTTGCGCCAACGGTTGTGATCATCGAAGCGTTTGCGAGTTCGCTCGTAGGCAACCGACTGACCGGTGATGCCATTGCCGAAGCGGCTCGCTCGGCTTCCACAGCGGTCGCACCGATCTCCGATGGCCGGGCCACTGCCGAGTATCGAGTGGACGGCATCGAGGTCACCGTCCGACGAGCACTGCGAGCGATCGCGACCGGTCAACACGATGTGATGTGGCCCGACAATCCACCGACGCTGAGCACGTCCGAAGAACTCTCCACACCCGCCGACGCTAGCGAACAGAAGATTCTCCCGACGACCGACATTTCGGTCGGTATCAACGGTGTCACCTATTCGGCCCCGGTCGGTTCGCTTACCTTGCTCGATTGGGTCCGAGACGAAGCTGGCCTAACCGGTATGAAAGAGGGCTGTGCAGAGGGGGAGTGCGGCGCGTGCACCATGATCCTGAACGGCTCGGCAGTAATGAGTTGTCTGGTTGCAGCTGCCCAGGCCGATGGAGCGAAGGTCAAGACCGTCGACGGCCTTGCGCACCCAATCCAAGGTGCGTTCGTGGACGAGTTCGCAGTGCAGTGCGGCTTTTGCATCCCCGGCTTCTTGATGGCCGGATCACGCTTGCTCGAAGAGAACGACTCCCCAACCAATGAGCAGATCAACCTTGGTTTCTCCGGCAACTTGTGCCGCTGCACCGGGTACTACCCAATCGTCGAAGCCGTACACGCCGCGGCTGACAAGATCCGAGCCGGCGATGACTGACGAGCCAAAGCAGTGGAGCGTCGGCTCCTCAGCGCCTCGCAGCGACGCCGCCGACAAGGTCAGTGGCGCAGCGAAGTACTCGGGTGACCGCGTTCTGGAGAATCCGCTCGCCGCCAAGATCGTTTTCTCCAACGAGCCCCACGCGCGAATGATCGCCATGGATACTTCGACAGCCCTCGCATCTCCCGGCGTAGTCACAATCCTGACCGCGGCAGACGTGCCGATCAATGAGTATGGGCTAACCATGTTCGACCAGCCCGTGCTGGTCGGGCTTGGCGATACGGGCCGGACCGAAGTTGATGTTGGTGTGAGTCGGTGGGAAGCCGACAAGGTCGCAATCGTCGTTGCGGAAACGGCTGAGCAAGCCGATGCCGCTGCCGAACTGATCGACATTTCGTGGCGTCGACGCCCGGTCGTCGACAACATCGATCAAGCGCTCGGTGATGAGATCCTTGTGCATCGAGAGGCAGGCACAAACACCTACTACGAGCTGAAGGTCCGCAAGGGCGACATGGAGGCCGGTTGGGCGTCCGCTGATGTGATCATCGAAGGAACCTACGAACTGCCCCATCAAGAACACGCGTACCTTCAGGTCGAGGCGGCCTCGGCATGGGTAGACAAAGACGGGCGGGTAACCGTCGAGACCGGCGGTCAGTGGGCGTGGGAAGACCAACAACAGATCGCCCATGCGCTCGACGTCGACCCCGACGAAGTTCGGGTCATCTACGCGGCGATCGGTGGAGCGTTCGGCGGCAAGGAAGACATGACGCTGCAGATCGTCATGGCGCTCGCCGCGAAGAAGCTGCATGGCATGGGCATCGACCGGCCCGTGCGCTGTCAGTGGAGCCGCGAAGAGTCGATCGTCGGGCATCACAAGCGCCATCGCGCTCGTATCCGATCGCGCCTCGGTGCCACCAGCGGTGGCAAGATCACCGCCGTCGAAGCTGAGGTCCTTCTCGATGCGGGTGCCTACAACTACACGTCGAACAAGGTGCTCGGGAACGCGCACATATCGGTTGCTGGTGCCTACGAGGTGCCGAATGCTCATATCGACAGCAAGGCGATCTACACCACGACCGTGCCCGGCGGAGCGTTCCGTGGCTTCGGTGGGCCACAGGGTTCATTTGTTGCCGAGACGCAGATGAACAAGCTCGCCGAGAAGTTAGGAATGGATCCGATCGAGTTGCGCCGCATCAATGCGCTTCGGGAAGGGAGCGAAGGCATCACCCAGGTGCTTATGCCCGAGGGGGTCACATTGCCCCAGGTGATCGACCACTGCGCTGAGCAAGCCCGTAACGAGCCTGTTGAAGCCAACCCGTTTAATCCAATCGCTTCGCTTCCGACCGACGATGACTCCATCCGTCGCGGGGTGGGCTTTGCGAGCGGGTTCAAGAACGTGGGTTTCAGTTTCGGGTTCCCCGAACGATGCGAAGCCGAGGTACACCTCTTCGGCGACCCGGAAGATGAGAAACCAACCGCGGCCGAGATCTTCCATGGTGGGGCAGAGGTTGGACAGGGCGCTCATCAGGCCTTCCGGCAGATGACGAGCGAGGCGACCGGAGTGCCGCTCGATTCGGTGACCGGCACGTTCTCCGACACAGCAACTACCGGAGACAGCGGTTCTGTGTCGGCGTCACGCATGACCTTTATGGCGGGCAACAGCATCCTCGGAGCGGCCGAGGAGGCCGAGAAAGCCTGGAATGACGGCGAGCGTCCTGCGATCGGCACGTTCCGCTATACCCCGCCGCCCACCGAGATGCTCGATGCCGAGACCGGTGCGGGCCAGCCCAACTTTAGCTATGGCTACATGGCTCAAAGCGTCGACGTGACCGTCGATATCGAGACGGGACATGTTCGGGTAGATCGGGTGATCAGCACTCATGATGTTGGCCGGGCGATCAATCCGGCCCTGGTGAAAGGTCAGATCGAAGGTGCGGTCGTCCAGGCTCACGGCTATGTGCTGAGCGAGAACCTGGTCGTGGAGGATGGCCGAATTCAGAACCCGAGGCTCAGCAGCTATCTCATCCCGGGCATCGGCGACATCCCCGACCACGTTGAGAGCGTGATCATCGAGTTAGCCGACCCCCAGGGACCATGGGGAGCGACCGGCGTTGCCGAGATGCCATACATCACCTATGCGCCGGCGGTCATCGCCGCCGTGCACGACGCCACAGGCATCTGGTTCGACGAATTCCCACTAACGCCGAGCAGGGTCGTCGCTGCGCTCCGACACGGGTAGCTGGCACGGGCTCCGCCCGAATTTTGCCAGCGCCTCCTGCCCGGATCTTTCCCGCTCTTGTCGCCTGCGGCGACGGCCCGCTCGGGGCCGGGGCAGGGTCGTCGCGGGTTTGCGGAGTGCACAGTGAGCGTTTTCGGAGCGAAGCGGAGAAAAGGCTAGTTTCCAAGGGCCGTCAGGCCCGCCGGAATACGGGTAGCTGGCACGGGCTCCGCCCGAATTTTGCCAGCGCCTCCTGCTCGGATCTTTCCCGTTCTTACGCGGAGATCTCCACGGGGGCGCCTGGCGGTACGTGTTCGGCGAGAAAGGCAACGACATCGTTCGGGATGCGGATGCAGCCGTTCGAGATCTGGTGGCCGAGCTGGCCCTCGGGGGTGTTGGTGCCGTGAATCGCAACCACTGGCAAGCCGCCGTCGAAGGTGTCGAGCACTTCGGAGAAGGCGGACAACACGATTGCGTGCGTGCCGAGGAAACTCTCTGAGGGAGGGTTCTCGCGGACAGCGGCGACGTAGAACGTGCCGAGGGGTGTCGGCGTGTTCGGGGCGCCTATCGCTGCCTGGGTCTCGGCAATGAGTTCGTCGTCGTCGAACACCCTCACCGATGTGTTGGAGAGGTTCACTTCGGCGCGGATTGTGGTGGTGGCCAAGTCGTATCCGTCGGTTGGGATCCACGCCTCCTGGCCATTGGGTCGCACCGGTAGGGCGACCTTCACCCACTCATCGGTTATGGAACCCTCGACTACTCGAAGTGTTAGCGGCCCTCCGAACTGATGAGGGTTAGGAACGACGAAGGGGAGGGGGATGATGTTGCCTTCCGGGCCGTCGTAGGCGAGTAAGAACGGCACGCTGTCGGTTGCGGTCGCGACGAGGGTTTCGTTAGGGCCGAGGGGAGCGATGGTCGTCGTAGGCGGGACCGTTGTGGTGGTCGTCGTGGTTGTTGTCGTGGTGGTAGTCGGTGCCACAGTCGCAACCGGGCGTGGTTCAACTACCGCTCGAAGCAACTGGAGTTCGATCGGGTTTGGTTCGCTGGAGACCGTTGTGCTTTGCGCCCCACACCCAACAAAGATCGCCGCAAACACGAATAAGAGGGCGCGTGCGCCCCGAGTTAGTGGCACGGTCGCCACTTTACATGAGCGCTGCCATCCATCCCAGCTGAGAATCGGATCTGTTACCGCTCTTCGCGTCGATACGGCAATCCAATCGCTGCTGGAGCGATGCTCGGCCGGTTGCGAGACCTGACCGAAATCACGATCAGAACTACAACGGTCAGGATGTAGGGAAGCATGCTCACCAAGATTGGATCGACTTCAAAGTTAAGACACGCAATGTCTTCGCCTTCTTGGCACCGAAAGGTCTGTAGGCGAGGACCAAGCGCGATGAGGCCGCCGAACAAGAGCGATCCGAGCAGCACGCGACCGGGCTTCCATGCACCGAAGATCACGAGGGCAACCGCAATCCACCCCAAGCCCCCCGTGGCGCCCTCGCTCCAGCCCGGTGCTACCACGAGGCTGAGGTAACTTCCTGCCATGCCCGCGAATGCTCCACCAAGTGCGACCGCAACCATTCGGGTTGCGACGACTCGAGTTCCGGCGGCATCAGCGGTAGCTGCACTTTCACCGACAGCTCGTAACGAGAGGCCAGCGCTCGTACGGCTGAGTAGAAACCAGCTGATAACGCCGAGCGCGATGGCAAGCCAACTGAGCGCGTCCATCGAAAATATGGTCGGACCTATCCAGGGGATCTCACTTAACGGTCCCAGTTCGAGCGGGTCAAAGCCAGCTCCAGCAACTCGTTGTGTCAGTTGCAGGCTTTGCCCGAAGAATGCTGCGAGGCCGAGGCCCAAAATGGTGAGAGCCAACCCGCTTACTACCTGATCTGCTCCCACGACGACGGCCGCAATGCCATGGATCATCGCGAAGAGTCCTACGGCGATGAGTGCGAACAATACAGCAAGCCACGGGTTTCCAGTTTCGGTTCCGATCCAGAACGCAACCATCGCGCCAACGGCCATCATGCCTTCCACGCCGAGGTTCAAGACCCCGGCTCGCTCCGCAATCGTCTCGCCAAGGGCTGCGAGGTAGAGGAGGGTGCCAAACTCGATGATGGAGATGACCAGGCCGATGATTGTTTCTTCGGTCACGACGCTGCCCCCTCTGCGGCGGCGACGTTCGAAGTGGTTTGTTTCGTCGACGACTTCGTAGCTGTGCGGGCAAGCGTGTATGAAGTAAACACGCCAGCGCCGAGTGCTCCCATGAGGATGAGCGCCTGGAGGATGTCGCTAATCGACTCAGATACGCCCTGGGTTCGAATTGCGGTTCCGCCGACTCGGAGTGCACCGAATGCAATGGCAACGAATGCAACACCGGACGGGCGCATCAGAGCGAGAGCAGCAACGATGATGCCGGCAAAGCC
>CAZHUR010000029.1:0-12976 GCA_964535395.1 uncultured Acidimicrobiales bacterium | reverse complement strand
ACCTTAAGCTGCGTGCCCGGCGCAGCATGTTCTGCCGGCACATAGCCCAGAAGCAAGTTCTTACCAACGCTCGGGCCATAGCCAGCGGTCGTGACGCGGCTGACGCGGCCGTGACCATCGACGATTCGCTCGCCGGCTGCGGTGAGAATTGGTTCGTTGCCGCCCTGCATCCAGCGCTGCCGACCCTGGCTGTCGACGTTGTCATCGACCCGCAGCGTGACGCAGTGCACTTCGGGATCTCCAGCTTCACGCGCGGCGAGGTAGGCATCCTTACCAATGAAGTCCGCAGCCTTGACCTTGGGACGAGCAAGACCAGCCTCGACCGGGTTGTACTCGCTCTCAAGTTCAGCCCCCATCAGACGGTAGCCCTTCTCGATGCGGCCACTGACCGCGTACACGCCCATGCCGGTCGGGCGAAGACCGTGGTCCTTGCCGGCACCGAGGATGGCGTCCCACAGCGCAGGGCCGTTATCCCAACCGGTGTAGATCTCCCAGCCTGTGTCGCCGACGTAAGAGACGCGGAACAACGTGCAGGCAATTCCTGAAATCTCGAGATTGGTGACCGAGCCATACGGGTTGCCTTCAAAGCTGAGGTCCGCGTTGGTGAGCTGGCTCAAAATCGTCTCGGCGTTCGGGCCCCACAGACCGAGGGTTGTGGTGGTCCGGCTGAGGTTGGTGAAGGTGACCGACTCATCCTCTGGCAGGTACTTTTTGATCCAGTACTCGTCGCGGCCTCCATCGAATGCGCCGGTGACGATACGGACGGTGTCTTCACTGGTCTGCATCATCGTCAGGTCGGAGTGGAAGCCTCCATCTTCGTTCAACCACGGGGTGTAGGCACTTGTGCCCACACCCTTGCACACCTTGTTGACGGCGAGATATTCGGCAAAGTCGCAGGCTCCTGGCCCGGAGAGCTCGAACACCTGAAAGGCACTGAGGTCGAAAAGGCCTGCGTTCTCTCGCATATTCAGATGCTCGCCGTTGATGATCGGACTCCACCAGCGGTTATCCCACTCAACCTCACGTTCTTCGAGGCCGTAGCGCTCAACGAGGTCAGCGTTGCTCGTATACCACTGAGGACGTTCCCAAACACGAGCCTGAAAGAACTCGGCTCCGAGTGCAACTTGGCGGCTGTAGTACGGGCTCTTCACAAGGTCGCGTCGACCTTCCCACTGCTCTTGAGGGTGGACGATTCCATAGGTTTTGTTGAAGTGCTCTTCAGCCCGTGCCCAGATGTGATCGTCGCCTCGCTCCTCACCGTAGAAGCGCGCAATGTCAGACGCGTGAGGGTCGATCACGCGCGGGTAGCCGTATGTCATCCACTCGGCGACGACCTGAGCCATCCCGGGTCCTTCCTTCACCCACACAGCAGCGGCTGACCACAAGTTGCGGACCTCTACGGTCTCACCGAGGCACGGCATCGCATCTGGGGTCAAAGACAGTAGACCGTTGATGGCATATTTGATCTCAGCGTCGCCGAGCATGTCCATCAACTCGATCGCTTGTTCCATCTGATCGTCAAAGTCGTCTGGAGTAAACGGCATCTCGGTCGGTGTGAGAGCAGCTTCTTCGTTCGAAGGGATGTCATCTGGGTGGTGAAGGATTGGACGGTGGGCATAGGAGCCCACCTCCATCGATCCCGCCGACTGACGCTCGTAGCAGAAGGTGTCCATATCTCGAACGATCGGGTATCCGATTTCGTTCTTCGTCTCGGCGAGGATGTCCATCGGGCCCACGTCGGCCATCTGGTGCACAGCCGGTACGAGTGGGATGGTGGCACCGGCCATGTTTGCGACACGGTTACTCCACACACCGCAGGCGACAACGACGTGGTCGGCCTCGATACGCCCGCGGTCGGTCACGACAGCGCTGACCCGCTGTTGTCCGTTCGGAGCGTCGACGGTCTCGACATCTTCGACCTCGGTGTTTGCGAACACCTGCAACACGCCCTTGGCCATCGCTTCGTTTCGGAACAGGGTTCCGGTGTCGAGCGAGTCAACCACAGAAACTGTTGGGCAGTGGAAGCCTCCGAGGATGACCTCTTCGTTGATGAACGGAACAAGTTCTTTGACCTGCTCTGGCGTCAGCAGCTCGGCCTCGACCCCCCACGCTTTCGCGCTTGTCATCCGGCGGTTGAGCTCGTCCATGCGCTCTTGGGTGCGAGCAACTTCGATACCGCCCGAGTCAACGGAGCGGTCGAGGTCTCGGTATTGGTTCGCCGATTGAACGCCGAGGAGTGCCATTTCCTTGTTGTGATCGACCGGAAAGATGAAGTTCGACGCGTGACCTGTGGAACCGCCGGGGTTCGGCAGCGGACCCTTATCGATCAGCACGATGTCTTCCCAACCGAGACGGCTGAGGTGCCCGACCAGGCAGCTCCCAACGATGCCAGCACCGATGACGACGACTTTGGCCTTGCTTGGAAATTCGCTCACTTGAACCCCTTGTTCCGCTGATATATCAGAAACTACTAGTTGAGGATACTAGCATGACCGCTGATATATCAGACGCAAATTTGGCCTATGCTGAGGACGATGAATTCGCACTTCCCAACGCGGTCGACAGACGATTCTCTCGGCGAACAGGCATACCGCTCGCTGCGTAAGCGGATCGTGAGGCTGGAGTACTCGCCGGGCGATGTGTTGCGCGAAGACGAACTGCGCGAGGCACTCGACCTTGGTCGCACTCCAATCCGGGAAGCTTTGCTTCGATTGCACCGCGAGCACTTCGTCACCATCGTTCCTCGCCGTGGGGTGTACGTAAACGGCATCGCGGTCGATGAACTACCGCTCCTCTTCGAGACCCGGTCTGTGCTCGAACCATACGCAGCGCGCCTCGCCGCCGAGCGCGGCACAGAAGAGCACTGGGAGGAAATGGCGGCGGTTCTCCAAGAAGCGAAGGACGAGGACTTAGACGATGACGAGCGTCTCAAACTCGACCGTTCGTGCCACGAGCTCATATGGACGGCTTCGGGAAATCGCTTTCTTTGGGACACACTCGACACTCTCTACGCGCAAAGCGATCGCCTTTGGCATCTCTACCTTTCCGGAGTTGCCGAGATGGCAGAAGCTCTCCACGAACACGGTGAGATCCTCACTGCACTCGAAGCCCGAGATGCAGATGGGGTTGAGCGTTTGGTCGAGGCTCACGTCCGCTCGTTCGACGCTCACATCAGGACCTTGGTTCAATCTTCCGAGGACGGGTCCGCATTGAGATAGGGGGACCCCCTGCAGCCTTGCCGGGCGCGCCTAGTATCGCTCTATGGCGATGGAATCACCGGCGGGACGCCTGCCCCAGCGCAGCGCCCACACCGAAATCGTTACGGTTGGGAGCACCTCGGGTGCGGTTGGAATCGTCTTCGCTGTCATTGGGGCTATCGCGTTCGTGATCGCTCTTGGTGTGCTGCTCGCTGGCTCGATTCCATTCGGCATCTTCTTCGCCCTCGGCGCGGCGATCACGTTCGGAATTGGCATGTTCTTCTACGCGCGATCCAAAGCAGAGTCACAGAAGTGGGAGCCGCTCGAACTCCATTTTCCAACCTGGGAACTTCCGCTTGGTTCCCGTTCCAAGGTCACCGTCGTTCGGGCCTGCAAGAAGCCTCTCCCCGATGCTGCAGATGTGCGGTTGCTCGCACATGTTCGTTGCACCGAGGTCGTGAAGTACCGCGTTGGTTCCAACGAGCAGACCGCGAGAGAAGAAGTGCTCCGCGACCAACTCGATCTCGTTGGATCGATCGAGAACAACACGTTCACCGGCGTGCTTGCGCTGGGCATCCCAACCGACCGCGGCGGCCCGACGATGGTACTGACTCACAACCGCATCTCTTGGGAGATCGGGATTCAGCTCGGAGCACTTTCGACGATCGACACTGAGACAACGGTGGACATCAGAGTGGCTCCCGAGCTCGCAGATAGCCAGCGACGCTTTGTCGATAGTCCTCCGCCACCAAAAGAACTTCCCCCGACGAATGCATAGCCCAGACCCTCTCGTCAGACATAGGTTGGCCACACCTATTGCCGAGGTAGGTGGTGCGTTTCACCTCAGTGTCAGCCGGGCGCCCTCTGACGGGGTTACGAATGACGCAATGATCGGAAAGGTCCGTTCGCTGCGCATCGAACTTGAGTACAAGACCTCTGGCCGTGGAGACGAGGACTCGAAGAAAGTTCACACGTCGGAGGTTCCCATCGACCGCTTCGGGATGGGCGCGGCCGACCTGAGAATCGAGGTCCCCCCAGACTCACCAATCTCCTATGACGGTCAACTGATGCGAGTGCACTACGAAATTCACATCTGGACCGACATTCAGGCGCAGATCGATCATGGCAGCGACATTGCCGTACTTGTGGTTCCGATCGGTGGCGCTACGTCCTATCAGCGACCGCATCCGCTCGCCCCCGACCGAAATCTCCTTACATGACGGCCACTGCTCGGGGTTTCGTCGACAGGTATGAAGTTTTTGGATTGCGATGCAATCCTTTCACCGCGCCGAAGAGACCCGCCGCGATGGACTTCGATTGTGAGCGGCTCTTTGTGGACCGCGGCCTCCCAGACCCGCCGACCGGCCACTCAGGAACTCTCGTCCAGGTAATTGGTGAGAGTGGCATGGGAAAGTCCACCCAGCTTCAACAGTGGCGCCGCAAGACCCCTGGACCCTTCCACTACATTGCCCGACAGCCCTATCGCGACCGATGGGCTAGTCCCCCTCCTGCTGAAGCCGTCGGCACCATCTACGGCGACGAAATCGATCGGATGCCCAAACCTCTCCGAGCCAAGTGGTTTCGTTCCCTCGCCCGCGCTGGAACGACGTTGATCATCGGCACCCACGTCGACCTCTCCGCACTCGGACGGCGTTGCGGATTCACAGTCACCAGCCATTACCTGCAACCGATCGATCATGAGACGCTCCGTCAGATCGTCGATGCCCGACTGAAGGCCTTCGCCACCGGAAGCACTCCTCGACTGACGTTGTCCGATGCTGATATCGACCTCGTGCTCGAGGAATCGGATGGCATTCCCGGGAGAGCCGATGTTGCACTGCATTGCGCCGTAGCGCATCGTGTGACATAAAACGTTTGCCAGTTCAGAAGGACAACAGTGAGCTACGAAGTCTCCCCCGTTCAGATCGAACACTTTCGAACCAAAGGGTACGTTCACCTACCCGGCCTTCTGAACGAAGACGAAGTCGCTGAACTCGAAACCGTCTATGACCAATTCTTGCGCCGTGAGATTGAGGTGCCCGGCAAAGACTATTGCGACATGGCTGGAGACTATGGACGCGAGCCCGACGATTACTCGATCATCAACGTCATGCTGCCTCGCCGCTACTACCCCACCTGGCAGGGCAACATCTACGAGCAGCGAGCCGCCGATGTGTCGCGCCAACTATGCGGCGATGGCATGGCGATCGACTACGACCAACTGCTTGCGAAACAGCCGATGCGAGATGACGCGGTGTTCGCGTGGCATCAAGACATGGCGTACTGGCCTGACACTCCCGATACTCGCACGACCACGTTCTGGCTCGCAATCGACGACTCGACCAAAGAGAACGGGTGCATGCGCTTTGTACCAAAGACGGTAAACGAACCTGCCTTGCGGCCTCACGTTCCACAGTTCGGCGACCGCGGCGAGTCCCATGCTCTCGGGACCGATCTGCTCGAGACCGACGAAGTGGTTACCGTGCCGATTGGGCGGGGCGACGTCACTGTTCACAACGAGAAGGTGATGCATGGATCGGGAGGCAACCACACCGAAGGCTTCCGGCGGGCCTACATCCTCGCGTTTCGCCCGGTCGAGACGATCAAGATCGAACGTGAACTCGGCTTCACTCACAGCCACAACGATGACAGCGACGTGCTCGGCTCGGTCGGTGTCGAAGGCGAGACGCGATAATGCTCGAATCCTTACGGTCTGTCGTCAGCCTGAAGTCCTTCGAGAGGGATCCGGTCACGAGACGGCTCTCGAAGTGTGCCAACATCGATGACTATCGGGCAATGGCGAAGAGAAAGCTTCCCGCTGGCGTCTTCGACTACATCGACGGCGCGGCCGAAGACGAGTCAGCAATGGCCCGCAACGTGAGCCGGTTCGGTGACAGGACGCTCGTTCCGAGAGTGCTGCGCGACGTCAGCAAAATCGATACCACCACGACGGTTCTCGGTGGGCAGGTGTCGATGCCGCTGATCGTTGCCCCTACAGGCTTTCCACGAATTGCACACCCTGAGGGCGAACTTGCCACAGCCCGTTCGGCTGCGCGTCATGACATCCCCTTCTCGCTGTCGACTATGGGTACCCGGTCGATCGAAGAGGTGGCTGGCGTCTGTGCCGGACGCAAGTGGTTTCAGGTCTATGTGTGGCGCGACCGTGAGCTGACCAAAGACATGCTCCTGCGATGCAAAGAGAATGGCTTCGAAGCTCTCTACATCACAGTCGACACCGCGGTGCTCGGCCGACGCGAACGCGACGTTCGACGCGGAATGTCGTTGCCTCCAAAGCTCGGGCTCGACACGTTCATCGACGGTGCCATGCGACCTGGCTGGGTGCTCGACTTCATCCGAAACGATCCAATCGTGTTCTCAAACGTAGCGGTGAGCGTCGATCGGCTCTCGAGACGAGGTGACCGAAGCCCCGCCGACGGGTCATCGGCTGTGTCGCTGGCAGAGTTCATCAACAGCCAGTTCGATCCAAAGCTCTCTTGGGATGATGTGGCCTGGATCCGTTCCGAATGGGACGGTCCGGTCATCTTGAAGGGCATCCAGTCTGTGGCCGACGCGAAGATCGCCCTCGATGAGGGCCTCGACGCAATCGCTCTTTCTAACCATGGCGGTCGCCAACTCGACTCGGCGCCCGCGATCATCGATCTCGTTGCACCGGTCGCCGAAGCCGTAGGTGGAAACATCGAAATCTATTGCGATGGCGGTGTGCGGCGAGGTTCCGACGTGGTCAAGGCGCTCGCCCTCGGTGCCGACGCGTGCATGATCGGCCGACCCCACCTCTATGCCCTCGCTGCTGGAGGGGAGGCGGGGGTCGACCACATGCTCGACTTCTTTCACGCTGGCATCGAACAGACCTTGGCGCTCACCGGCGTGAACTCCGTCTCGGATCTGAGTCCCGACCTAGTTTCTGATTAACTCCACCGGCTGCTTGTCTGCACGGCGTGGTGCCCGAAGTTCTCGGTGGGCTCTTCGCCGGGCTTGCGACCGTTCATCCCAATCCAGATCATTCCAGCCACCATCGCAAGTGCCAGGAACGCCCATCCGTACAACGCGCCCCAGTTGGTATCGACACCGCTGAATGCCAGTGTCGGGATCACCGAGAGCCCGACGATCGTCTGGTCATCGCTCGGGTCCACATCGAGGAGTTGCACACCGTCGGATCCAAGCAACGAACCTTCGGTTAGGTCGACGGACAGCGAGCTCGCAATTCGGACCTCTACGTCAATGTTCCCTCGTGCATCAGACTCTGCAACGAAGGTCACCTCTGCGGTATCGCTCTCCCCTGCGTTGAGGGGGCCCTCGATGATAAAGCTGGCCTCATCGTCATCGACTTCCCAGTCGCGTCCACGCAGGGTGAAACCATCTGGCACGACGAGTTCTAGGCGAATCTGCTCGGTCAGCACTTCGCCCTGGTTGAGAACGGTCAGGTCGTAGGACACCTCGTCGCCGGGAGCGAAGAGCGATCGCTCAGAACCGTTCGTGAGGTCAGAGAAGATCGCCAGATCGAACATCGGTGGTGGCTCGAAGGTGATCGAGGCTGCGGCAAAGTCGTCCTCAGAGCCCGGCGGGTTGCCCGGTAGATCTCCGTTGGGCACCGAGTCAATGTCGGTGAGTCGCTCGTCGTTCTCGTCGCGAATCGCTCGGTCTGCGAGGTCGACGGCGATCGCGCTTGCCACCTCGACAGCATTGGTAATCGTGCCGACGGCACCGGACGTAACCACAAAGTCGATCTCGACCTCGAAGCCGCTGCCGGGAGCGAGCGGGTTCGGCAGCGCAAATGTTGCGCGATCGCCACCGATCTCGGTCCAGCGGTCATCTGACAAGGCCAAACCTGCGGGCGGCAAGAAGTCGACGATCTCGATCTGGTCAACGAACACGTTGCCTTGGTTGAACACGGTGACTACAAACGTCACCGGATCTTCGATGGTGAGGTCTTCGACCTCCACATCATCATCGATGACCATCTGAACGGCCAGGTCATAAATTGGGTCGTCGATCGTTACCGCTGCAACGTCATAGTCGTCTTCGCGTGCGTTCGCGTTGATCGATCGAGCGCTCGTCTGTTGATCGGTGTCAATCCGAGCTGTGTCATCGGAAATGTCGATCGAGTCGGACGCATCGCCATCACCGGCTGCTCGCCCTGTGTCGTCGTCGGGTTCGTCATCGCCGTCCTCAGGAGGCTCGGTAGTCGTGGGAGTCTGAGGAGCATCGACGATCACGGCACTGGCAGCGCCGAAGGTGCGGTTGTTTCCAGGAGTCGAGTCCACGTCAACTGGTGCGGGAGTCTCGGGAGTTCCGTCGGTGTCTGCCGCGGTGACCTCGGCCCAGTTGTAGATCGTTCCGGTCGCCGCGTGGTTCACGAGGAAGGTGATTGGAACCACCGCTGAACGGCCGGGTGCAATCGGACCGCGAATCGGGGTGTTCAGTGTTGCGGTGCCGTTGCTGTTCTGGGTCCAGTCAGGGTCTACGAGCACGAGCCCTTCTTCAGGGAGATAGTCGACAATGGAAATGTCGGTTGCGTTCACCGTGCCTTCATTGATGACCTCGATGTTGAACACAACAGCGTTGCCAATCGGCACCGACCCAATGTCGAAACCTCCGGCTACGGTCGTCGAGACGGCAAGGTCAAAGAAGCCGATCCGAATGCTGGCGCTCGCTCGGTCGTCCTCGCCACTTCGATTGTTGTTGGGGGTCGAGTCGGAGTCTCGAACACCCGTCAGGGTCCGGCCACCACTCGATCCGCTGGCCCGGAGGATCTCGGCGGTGTTTGCGACGCCACCCTGCACGCCCTGTTCGACGATGAAGGTGATCTCTATGCTGCGGCTTTGGCCTGGTGCAATAGAACCCGGGAACGTGTATCGAGCGGTTCCGTTCGTCAGTTCGGTCCAATCAGGATCGACGAGACGCAATCCCTCAGGTGCGAGGTAGTCGACGATGGATACACCCGTGGCGTCGATCAGCCCCTCGTTTGTCACGGTGATATTGAAGGTGACCTGGCTTCCGGGAATCACCGAGTTGACACCTCCGGTGAGAGTCTGCGACAGCGAAAGGTCAAAGAGACTAAGACCAGCGACATCGTGGTCGTCTTCGTCGCCTCCAGAACCGTTGATTGCATCGTCGGTTCCAGCGCCAGGTCCAGATGGCTGATTGTCGTTTCCGGCGATGCGGTCCGGGGTCGAGTCACGGTCGCGAAGTGCTCCCGAGGCTGCGGTACCCGTTGACGGGTCGCCGTCATCGAAGTTCAAGATCTCCGCCCACATTTGAAGAACAGAGGTGTTTGCCGGCAGTTCGTCGTTCCAACGCACCACGAAGGGAATGTTGATCTGCTGACCGGTAGCGAGCACCCCATCGACGTTGACGACAGGGCGTTGAGGGTTGGTGGAATTCCATGACCAACTGCGACCACCAGCAGAACTCGATGGGTTCAAGCCCGGGACGAAGTCATCCCACTGGCCGCGTGCGCCGGCGTAGTCGAGGTAGTTCACGATCGAGAAGTTCTCGATCGTCTGACCTTGATTGACGATCGTCAGGGTGAAGGGCACGGTTCGTGCCGATCGGTTGATACGTGAAGTGTCGGCGGTGATGCGCAGCGCAACGTCGAATGGTGTCGTAACGCCGGTGTCGTTGATGCGACCCGCTCGAACAGCCTGATTGCTGACGGAAAGGTCGCCGTTAAAGAAGCCACCGGGAATCGCTGTTGTATTTGTAGCTGTGTTGAAGGTTGCGGTGTAGTTCGTACCGGCCTGGACGCCATCGGACCGGAGAAAGACGTAGCGGCCATTCGGGTTTGTTTGTTTGGTTGCAATGACGGTGCCATTTGAGTCGCGCAACGTGACGGTTACGCCGGCGAGGCCCACTTCGCCTCCGTCTCGGACGCCGTCTCCGTCAAGGTCGAGGTACACGAAGTTGATGATGTGCAACGGGTCACCTTGCACTAGAGGCGGCGCAGTCGTGGTGGTTTCCGGAGCCTCTGTGGTGGTGCTCGACTCGGCTGGAGCCTCGCTTGTAGTCGTGGTCTCTGGCGCCTCCTCACCATCCTGAGCAGCAACGGCGGGAGCGACCACCACGCTGCTCAACAAGAGCATCAGAACCATAAACGCTGACAAAGGCCCTAAACGCGGCCTAAAGGTAAACATTGAAACTTCCTCCTAGACACCCCTCGTCGGCGCCTAGTTCGAGAACATGAGTCAAAAGACCTATACGAAAAGAAAAAGAATTCTTCCGCCAGATCAGCGTTTGTTTATGGGCAGATTGCCCCGAGCTACAGCACGATTTTCGATGGTCGCAGAGGTACCAGGACGACGAGGTCTAAGAGCAAGAGCTCAACACCGGTCTGGGCAAAGTCTAGGATCAGGCCCTATGGGTCACGGCCATTCACACGGACACGGACACGACCATTCGGCCTCATGGAGCTCATGGTTCGAAACCGGCCGGTTGCGCCTTGTTCTCGTCGCACTCGTCGCTGTTCTGGTGGCCGCGATCGTCGGTCTTGTCGTGTCATGGCCGACCGGAGAAGGGCAACGAGTTGCCATCGAACGCGCCGATGCCATCGGCCTCTCCACCGAACGCGTCAATGCGACCGTCATCACTTCTGAAAACGCGCCATGCAGCTTTGCAAACGAGGACTTCCCCGAAGAGTGTCGTCTTCTCACGCTCAACATCCTCGAAGGCCCCGATGCCGGCTCGCAGCTCGCCCTTCCGGAGATCATTCTCAGTATCGAACGCGGCTTACCTGAGTTTGATCCCGGCGACGAGGTGATTCTCGGATTCGTGCCCTTGACCAATACGTACTTCTACGATGACGTCGATCGCACCGGAGCGCTCGCCACCCTCGGTGTCATCTTCGCGGTGATCGTCATCGCGTTCGGGCGACTGCGCGGCCTTCTCGCCCTCGTGTCGATGGCCGTCACCGTCGCTGTCTTCGTCGCCTACATCGCGCCCTCGGCACTCGATGGAAACGACCCGGTACTGGTGGCCTTGATCGGTGCGACCGTGATCGCATTCGTGAGCTTTTATCTCACGCATGGTTTCTCACCCACGACCACCGTCGCTCTCGCCGGCACCCTCGCCGCGCTCGCACTGACGTTTGTCCTGTCGTGGCTCTTCTTCGGACTTGCTCGCTTCACCGGATTCGCAAGTGGCGAGGCGCTGGTCATCCCCGTGCTCAACGAAGACCTGAACTTGAGTTCGCTCATACTCGGTGGAGCGATCATTGGAGCTCTCGGAGCGCTCGATGACGTCACCGTGACCCAGGTCGCCACCGTCAGCGAGATCCGGCGTGTCGACAAGGCACTTCCATCGACGGCGTTGATTCGATCTGGTCTGTCGATCGGCCGCGACCACATTGCCGCAACCGTGAACACGCTACTCCTGGCGTATGCAGGTGCGAGCCTTCCATTGATCTTGTTGTTTGCTGCCTCGGACCAATCGCTCGTCAGCGTCGCGAACTCCGAGGTGATCGCCGTTGAGATCGTACGAACGCTGTGCGGTTCGATTGGACTGATCGCCGCTGTTCCCCTGACAACTGTGCTCGCCGCCGCGATTCTGCCACCGACCGGCAGCCGGCCCAACGAACATGGTGTTCACGCCGAGTCCGAGGAAGCAGACTCGCTGCCCGAACCAACGTGGGCTGACTTCGCGCCCGAAGAGTAGTTAGTTTCGCGCTTCGTACGCTTGAGCGTCGGTTTTGGATAGCTCGGCGAGTTGCTCGGCCCTCATACGCTCACGCTCCAACCGACGTGGATGGGAGATTCCTTCCCCGATGACGGCTTCGCCCCTATCGCACACGATGTATCTCGTACGACGCTGGGTTGCTGGCGACAGAGTTTCCCAAGCTTCGAACGACATCGACCTGATGAGAGCCTCACTGCGGAACCAGGGCGCCATGTATTCGACGTTCGGCATTGCTCGCACGTCGTTTGAGAGGTTTGGTGTGCCCGAGTGCCATGTTCGAGCATCTCGAAAGATCGCAGCGCCCGCAGGTAACGGACACACGGTGCTGAACTTCATCCACTCAGCCTCTTCGAGCATCGTTGGAATCGGCGCACGAGAGCGATGCGACCCCGGGATCACACGGATCGGCCCGTTCTCCGGTGTGAGGTCGATTGTTGCGAAGTTGACGTGCACAACCGGCGTCGGAACATCGCGCATCGACACGTTGCCAACAGGGTCATGGAGTTCTGTCCACACACTGTCGGAGTGCAGCCCTTGATATTCGATTGCCCCCGGTATCGCGAGGTCGCCACCGGCACCGTAAACGATGTAGTCGGGGCTTCCGAAGATCGACTCCAAGACCGGAACCGTTGTGGGCAGGTCCAGCAGTTGTCGCCATTCGGGACGATGGAACATATGTCTAGACGCTGAAGTGCCTCCAAACGAGTAGCGGTGCGGCAGTCCGCCAGCACCGCCACCCACCGACCCGTCGGGATCGGCGTCAAAGATCTGTTGGCATACCTCACTCACCCCCTCTCGTAGGAAGTCGAGCTGTTCGGAGCTCAGTGCGTCACCAATCGCCACGAAGCCGTCCCGGTGAAAGAGTCGAGTCGCCCGTTCTACATCTCCCGCCTCGACCACCTCAAGACCTTTGATGCCGTTGTTCTGCCACAGCGTCTCTCGTAGTTCGACCACATTCGGATCGTCGTATCGCCGGGTCCAATCTGCGCAGGTGGGGTCACCGGAGATGAGATTGCGGTGTTCAGGGGTGGTCTCAATGTCGATCTCGCCGACCGGAGTGGCAAGCCCAAGGGCGTTGTCGTTTGAGTCTG